>JALTRC010000110.1 GCA_026998145.1 Gammaproteobacteria bacterium | reverse complement strand
GAACCAGGCTGACGGCATCCAGTTTGAACTCTTTTGTATATTGTCTTCTTTTCTCTGTCATTTTTTCACCTCAGTTAAGTCAAATTATGCTTAACTGGGGTGTACAAAACAATTAGACCACTTCACTCATGTTTTCAACTGGATCATTTAACTCTATGATCTTGCGCAAGTTACCGTCTTTCCAGCCTAAAATGGCCGCAGCAGATGAGCAATCAGCATCGGTGAACAGGGCGAAAAAAACAATCTCGCCCTGGTTGTTGATGCCACCGCCGTTCAGGTTAAACCCAACACTGGGGTTTGCAGTAACAGAAGCATAAGAGCAACTGTTATCAAAGCTAAGGGTTTCTTCTGGGACGGTATATTTATTAGCCAGATCTGCCATGGCGATTAATGTGAGTGTATTAAAATCCCAATACCACAGGGCAGGGTTGGATATATCAACCATGCCCGATATGAGCATGCCGGCATCAGTAAATGAAAATCCCGTTAAACCGCTAACAACCGAAGTGGCAGGCAAACCCGGCGCGGATGTGCCAGCACGAATTACGCTGCTAATGTTTTGACCGACCTTTGCCATAATGGCGACATTAGTTGCATTGTTAACTGCACCTTGTAACCTGGCAAAAAAACCTACATGGCCAGACTCGGTTACTACAGGGGTGGTAGCGGCACCGACGCTGTTAAATTGTATATTGCCTGGTAGGCCAATAATGTTATCGCCTTCCCGTGCGATTAATTGTAAATTGTCAGCCATACCTGCCCAAAGTGCATTTGATGCATTCACTGTAGAGCGAATAGATGTGTCGGCAACACCAAAAAACGCCACATGGCCATTGCGACCAATAGCAGGTCGTGCCACGCTATAGTAAATATAGTCATCAGGATAGCCAACAGCAGGCATGCCAATGGCAGCAACCACCTGCGCGCTGCCTTTATCGGTAACGGTTACGTCCATTAAATCAGTTGCGCTATTGCCTTGGTTATCGGTAACGGTAAGCTCAAAGCGTAATAATTCATTGCCGACAACAAGCGGTGCTTCAAAACTTAAAGTGTCTGAGTCAGGGTTTTCAATTATGACCTCTTTGCCTGCCACCTGAGTCCATGAATAAGCACTGATTGTGCCGTCTGCATCTGTGCCGTAACCGATGTGTGTCACATACTGTCTTCCAGGTACATTGAGATCTTCGCCGGCATTGGCTATGGGGGCTGATGGGTTATCGGTTGTTCCGGCAGAGATAGTGATATTAACTGAGTCAACAATTTGTGTTCCATTATTATCAGTTACAGAAAACTGAAAAACAGGAACTTGCGTAGTATCTACGGCGGGCGCAATAAAGCTGGCTGTTGCTGTGTTTGCGTTATTGAGGGTAATGGAGATGCCCGATAACTGTCTCCATGCGTATGCAGCTACCTGGCTTTCATCTAGATCAGTATTGCCGGCTAATGTAACCAGAGAGCCCTGCATTGTGATTTGGTCTGCACCGGCATCAACCGTGTAATTTTGAGGGGCGGTGTTGTCTGCTCCTGCATCTGTTGTCTCGCCATTATCTGTGCCGCATGCTGTTATAAAAAGTGTAGTGATGAGTAGAGTAAAACCGTACTTAATCCGTAGCATGGGTAGCGTCCTTGTATAAAATTGTTATCATTTTTTCGAACAACAGGTATTTTTAGATTATGCCTGAATGTCCGATTGAGAATGGCAAACTATCATGTAAAAAAGTCTCTGGCAATATAGACGCTGTGTTGATGTGAACTGACCTGTGTTATAAATCGTGAGTTCAATTTATGCTCAAGGTGTGCTGGAATTTAGAATGACAAATCATTCATTTATCTCTGCGCCTCTGTGTTTAACATTACGTTAAAAGAATTGAAGGCAGGATGCAGAGGTCGCGAAGCCGAATAGGTCGCTTAGGCGCTTTGCGCCGTAATCGACCCACCAGCTTTACTTATGTATGGGATTTCCGGCTCAGTTCATATAAAAGCGCATGGGCTTCCCGCGGGCTGAGACTATCTACATCCAGTTCCTGCAACTGTTCAATAATCGGGTGGGGGTTATTGTTAAACAGTTCCAGCTGGCCGGTGGATTCTTCCACATATTTTTCCTGGGCGGTGACCGATTGCTGCTCCAGCTTGCGCAGTTTTTTACGGGCATTTTCAATAATGCTTTTGGGAACGCCGGCAAGGCGCGCCACCTGCAATCCATAACTTTGATTGGCTGCGCCGGATTTAACCGCGTGCATAAAAACAATATTGTCGCCGTGTTCTACCGCATCTAAATGTACATTTTTGACGCTATTGATTTCATCAGCCAGTGAGGTCAGTTCAAAGTAGTGGGTGGCAAACAGGGTAAAGGCGCGGCTGTTAATGGCCAGATGTTCGGCGCAGGCCCAGGCCAGGGACAGGCCGTCGAAGGTGCTGGTGCCGCGGCCGATTTCATCCATCAGCACCAGACTTTTGTCGGTGGCATTATTGAGGATATTGGCCGCTTCGGTCATCTCCACCATAAAGGTTGAGCGACCGGAGGCCAAATCATCGGATGCGCCTATACGGGTAAAGATGCGATCAATGGGGCCGATAACAGCGCTTTTGGCGGGCACATAGGAGCCAATATGGGCCATCAGCACAATCAGCGCCGTTTGCCGCATATAGGTGGATTTACCGCCCATATTGGGGCCGGTAATCACCAGCATCCGCTGCTGCTCGTTGAATTTGGTGTCATTGGCTACAAAAGGCTCGCTGCTGACCTGTTCCACCACCGGGTGGCGTCCTTCCACAATATGAATGCCCACCTTGTTCTGAAATTCCGGCATGGCATAGTTGAGGGTGTCGGCGCGCTCGGTCAGACAGCATAAAGCATCCAGCTCGGATAGCGCTGTGGCGCATTGCTGTAATGGGGCTAATTGTTTGAGCAGTTGTTCCAGCAGGTCTTCATACAGGGCTTTTTCCCGCGCCAGTGCCCGTTCTCTGGCGCTGAGCACCTTGTCTTCAAATGCTTTCAGCTCCGGGGTGATAAATCGCTCGGCGGATTTTAAGGTCTGGCGGCGGATATAATCGGCGGGCACATCATTGGATTGCAGCTTGCTGATTTCAATATAGTAGCCATGCACCCGGTTATAGCGAACTTTCAGGGTATTGATGCCGCTGCGCTGCTTTTCCCGCTCCTCCAGATCCAGTAAAAACTGATCCGCATGACGGCTGAGATTACGCAGCTCATCCAGCTCGGCATTGTAGCCCTCGGCTATCACGCCGCCGTCACGAATCAGCACCGGTGGGTTTTCGATAATGGCCGCCCGTAGCAGGGCTTCGGTCTGGGGATGTTCGCTGATTTGTTCGGCCAGTTCGCTCAGCAATGGGGCGGACAAGCCTTTTAGATAAGCCTGTATGTCAGGCAGTGCCGCCAGGGATTGCCCCAGGGTGGACAGATCCCGTGGCCGAGCGGATTTCAGCGCCACCCGGCTGAGAATGCGCTCAATATCGCCGATCTGCTTGAGGGTGTCCTGGATGCTTAGATAATCACGGTTTTGCAGCAGGGCATCGATAGACTGGTGGCGTTTGCTTAATGCCTCGTGATCCCGCAGAGGGCGGTTGATCCAGCGCCGCAGGCAGCGGCTGCCCATGGCTGTGGTGGTGGTATCGATAATGGAGGCCAGGGTGTTTTCATGGCCGCCGGATAAATTGGTTTCCAGTTCCAGATTTTTGCGGCTGGCTGCATCCAGCAGTACCGCGTCCTCATTGCGCTCCAGTTGCAGAGATTGAATATGGGGCAGGGCGCTGCGCTGGGTGTCTTTCACATATTGCATTAAACAGCCGGCGGCCATAATCGCCAGATGCAGCTGATCGCAGCCAAAGCCGCCTAAATCCTGGGTGCCGAACTGTTCATTAAGCAGTCGCTGGGCGGTATCCTGTTCAAAATTCCAGGGGGGCTGGCGGCGCAGGCCGCGGGTGTTTTCCAGCAGGTTGTAGAGATGATCTTCTTCGGATACCAGAAGCTCGGCAGGTTTCAGGCGTTCCAGCTCGGTTTGTAACTGCTCGAAGCTGGTCACTTCCTGCACCGTAAAGCGGCCGGAGCTGACATCCAGCACCGCAATGCCAATTGTGTCTTTGGCGGAATGCACGGCCATTAATAGATTGTCTTTACGATCTTCCAGCAGGCACTCATCGGTCACAGTGCCGGGGGTGACAATGCGGGCCACGGCACGTTCAACCGGTCCCTTGGTGGTGGCCGGGTCACCCACCTGTTCGCAAATGGCTACCGACTCACCCAGCCTGATTAAACGGGCCAGATAATTATCGGCGGCATGATAGGGAATACCGGCCATGGGAATAGGCTGGCCATCCGATTTACCCCTTGAGGTCAGGGTAATATCCAGCAGCCGGGCAGCCTTGCGGGCATCATCAAAAAACAGCTCGTAGAAATCCCCCATACGATAAAACAGCAGAATATCCGGGTGCTCGGCCTTAATGCGCAGGAATTGCTGCATCATGGGGGTGTGCTGGCTGTTTTTGCTGGGGGAAGTGGCTTCTTCTGTCATTTAAATCAGTAAGTTATAGTGTTATCTTGAAGTAAATTGTATTTATTATGCGATTTTAATACGGGAGATTCTAACAATAATCCGGGGCTCGCGTTAGCCTGATGTGGATGAATAGGCGGGTATTTTTTAAGGCTGAAATAAATCATCGGCCATTGCATAATAACGGCCTTTAAAATCACGGATTATTATAATGAACAGTTTGTATATTGCGCTGCATGTTTTATCGGTTGTTGTCTGGGTTGGGGGCATGGTGTTTGCTCATCGTTTTTTACGCCCGGTGGTTGCGGCGCAACTGGAGCCGCCTCAGCGTCTTCGATTATGGGTGGGGATTTTCTCCAACTTTTTTCCCTATGTGTGGGCGGCCATTATTGTATTGCCGGCAACCGGCTATGCCATGATCTTTAGCATCTGGCAGTCCATGTCTCTGGTGCCTTTATATATCCATATTATGAATGGCCTTGGTTCATTAATGATTGTGATTTTTCTGTATGTGTATTTTGTGCCTTTCGACAAACTTAAAATTGCGGTGAGTGCAGAGAACTGGCCGGCAGGTGGAGAGGCCTTAAACAGAATTCGTTTTCTGGTGGGGGTGAATAGCCTGCTGGGCCTGCTGGTGATTGTTGTGGCCAGTGGTGGACGGTTTCTGCTTTAAAACAGCTTAAAAATTTAAGTCATTAAATATAATAGATGCAGGTTTTATGGTATTTATTCCACATAAATGCAAAAGTGGTAAAAATATTTTTAATTAATTGACTGAATAAATAATAACTCCTATATAAATAGGCTCGACCAGGGTTTGTCGAGTTTTATTAAGGAGAACAGATGAAAATATTTTCACTCAGGCCTGCGTTATTGTTGCTGCTGGCCACGCTT
>JALTRC010000109.1 GCA_026998145.1 Gammaproteobacteria bacterium | reverse complement strand
TGGAAGAAACGCAGCAAAATTCGTAATGATCTGGCAGAAGCCGAGAAGGTGCTGGATGAGGATCACTATGGTCTTGAGAAGGTCAAGGAGCGCATTCTTGAGTATCTTGCAGTGCAGCAGCGGGTGAAAAAACTTAAGGGGCCTATTTTATGTCTGGTAGGGCCGCCGGGTGTTGGTAAAACCTCACTGGGTCGTTCCATTGCCCGGGCAACCAACCGTAAGTTTACCCGTATGGCCCTGGGTGGCGTACGTGATGAGGCGGAGATTCGGGGTCACAGGCGTACTTATATCGGCTCCATGCCCGGTAAAGTGATCCAGAACCTGAGTAAGGTGGGCACCCGTAATCCTTTATTCCTGTTGGATGAGATCGACAAGATGGCTCAGGATTTCCGCGGTGATCCCGCGTCAGCCCTGTTAGAAGTGCTGGATCCCGAGCAGAACCATACTTTTGGTGATCATTATCTGGAAGTGGATTTTGATTTGTCGGATGTGATGTTTATTGCCACATCTAACAGCATGAATATTCCGGCCCCATTGCTGGATCGGATGGAAGTTATCCGCATCCCCGGCTACACCGAAGACGAAAAACTGAATATTGCCAAAAACTATCTGCTGGGCAAGCAGATGGAGAATAATGGCCTGAAACAGAATGAATTGCAGGTGACAGATGATGCGATTATGTCGATCATCCGTTATTACACCCGGGAGGCCGGTGTGCGCAGTCTGGAGCGTGAACTGGCGAAGATTTGCCGTAAGGTGGTTAAAGATATTTTACTCAAACCGCAAGATGAGCAAATCGTGGTAACTGAAGATAATATTGAAACCTATCTGGGTGTTAAGCGTTTCCGTTATGGTATGGCTGAAGAAAATGACCAGGTTGGTCAGGTAACCGGTCTGGCCTGGACGGAAGTCGGTGGTGAGCTGCTGAGTATTGAAGCGGTTACCATGGAAGGCAAGGGCAAGCAGATTATCACCGGCCAGCTGGGTGACGTGATGCAGGAGTCCATACAGGCGGCCATGACCGTTGTGCGCAGTCGTGCAGCCTCCCTGGGGCTGAAACCGGATTTCCATGAAGGCCGGGATATTCATATCCATGTGCCGGAAGGAGCAACCCCCAAAGATGGCCCCAGTGCCGGTATTGGCATGTGTACGGCGATTGTTTCAGCCTTAACCGGCATACCAGTACATGCTTCTGTGGCTATGACAGGTGAGATTACATTGCGGGGTGAGGTTTTGCCCATTGGCGGTCTGAAAGAAAAAATTCTGGCAGCTCACCGGGGCGGGATTAAAACCATTGTCATACCCCATGATAATGAAAAGGATCTCACGGAAATTCCGGAAAGTGTTTTAAAGCAGCTGGAAATTAAGCCGGTACGCTGGATTGATGATGTGCTGGATATTGCCCTGCAATATTTACCCACACCGCTGGATGTTTCAGAAACACCGGCAGCAGCGGCGAAAGCGGCCAAGCCAAAAGCGAAATCCGGCAGTGCTAATCAGCACCACTAGTGTTTAGTTTTGCTTAAAAACAGCGGTCTCTGGCCGCTGTTTTTTTATGCCGCAGATAAAATTTTATTATTTATAGAAAACTTATACAG
>JALTRC010000108.1 GCA_026998145.1 Gammaproteobacteria bacterium | reverse complement strand
ATTTGATAATGCTCTACTGTGGGAAAAGGGCTATAAAAGTGATGTAGTAATGCCTTCCATTCTTCATATTTTGGCGACTGCCTAAAACCAACTATATGATCTTCTAGCTTTTCCCAGTTAACTAAGAGTACATATTGATTCTCTTTTTCAATGCATTTTTGTAACTGATGAGAAATGTAGCCAGGCATTGAGCTAATAATAGTTTTAGCCTTAGTGAAAGCAGCTTCAAATTCTTTTTCCTTACCCTCTATAACATTGAGGATAGCTACCTCTAGTATCATATGATTCCTTTTTACGCATAACGCTGAGTTCACCAGACCTAAAAGTTACGTAGCTTTTGTGGCATTATAGCGAAGCGCCACAAAAGATGCGTAACTTTTAGGGTCTGCGTGAAACGTTTTGTTAGGCCTCGCGAATTCGTAAACTAAGTGCAACACATTATACCTTCAATTTTATAGAGGTGATCTGGGATAATGATAGTTTTTCTTTTCCGGCAAGAAGAGGATTACTATCATGAACTATCACCAGATCACCTCAGAAGAAAGATACATGATTTCCGCCTATCGCGTACAAGGTTTTTCTCAAGCTGAGATCGCACGGCAACTTGGTAGGCACCGTTCAACCATCTCTCGTGAAATCAGGCGTAATCAACGTGCTGATGGCAAATATGAGGTCTCCAGAGCAATATCACGCGCTAGCAGATTGCGTCGTGAGTCTCGTAGACACTGGCGGTTCTCAGACGGGCATTTACAGATCATATTCCGGCTTCTGCGTCTGAAATGGAGCCCTGAACAAATAGCAGGATGGTTAAAAGCCAATAATATCTTTTCCATCAGCCATGCCACTATCTATCGATACATTTGGTATGACGCTTTTTTTGGTGGCCACCTCTATACCTACCTACGCCAATCATCTAAACGACGTCGTAAAAAATACCGTTCTCATGATTCTCGCGGCGTTATGCCAGGCAAAAAACACATTTCAGAAAGACCGCCTGGCGCTGAAAACCGATCACGTGTCGGACACTGGGAGATCGACACCGTCATGGGCGCACGTGATGACAACCATTGTATCGTTACGCTCGTTGAGCGTAAAACCAAGTACACTCTCATTGGTAAACTAAAAGCACGAACAACTGATGAGCTGAATCGGCGTGTTATTAAACTCATCGAACAACAGCACAGACCTGTACGAACAATTACTGCTGATAACGGGACTGAGTTCCATCAGTACAAAGCCATTGAAAAAGAAACAGACTCAAAATTTTATTTTGCAACACCACACCACTCATGGGAGCGTGGCCTTAATGAAAATACTAATGGCTTGATACGACAGTATCTGCCAAAAGGTGCAAGCATGGCTGAACTAACTCAACATGCTTGCAATGCTATTGCTAAAGCACTTAATAGAAGACCACGTAAAACACTTGGGTACAAAACTCCGGAGCAATGTTATGTTTTACCTTAAATCCATCTTTTGTTGCACTTCGTACTTGAACTCAGGCATATTTTACTCGGTTAGTTGCAATATTATGAACTATGAAACCGATGTATATTACAACGTCTTGAATAAAATGTATAAACCAAGCCCAAAATAGACCT
>JALTRC010000107.1 GCA_026998145.1 Gammaproteobacteria bacterium | reverse complement strand
TGATCGAGATTCTGGCTATCTAATGGGGCATCAGTCCAGCGTTCCAAAATATCAAATAGTTGCTGTTCAGTAATAGGCTTGATGAGAATATCATTCATGCCCGCATCGTAGGCTTCAAGCTGTTCTTCCGGCATGGCATTGGCTGTTAGTGCAATAATGGCTGTGTCATGGTTGATGTTTGAAGACTGGCGGATAATGCGTGTGGCCTGAAATCCATCGGTCTGTGGCATGTGAAGGTCCATAAAGATAAGATCGTAACAATTGCTTTCCGATAGCTTAATGGCTTCGTCACCATTGTTCGATGTATCCGTTTTAACGCCCCGCTCATTTAAAAGTGTTCGGGCCAGCTTAAGGTTGATTTCATTGTCATCAACAAGTAATACTTTTAGATTGCTAATATCTTTAAGCTCTATCTGGTCTTCAATCAAATATGGTTCTTCATTATTATTTTTTTTAGCGAGCACCAGGGAATCTATTGCCTGTAATAATGTGCTATGTCGAGAGCAACGATTAATAATATTGGATATATTCTTTTGTCGTAGAAGTTTCAGGTCTTCCTCTTCATAGCTGCTGCTCATTATCATATAGGGTATATTGATATTGCGGCATAGATGACTGAGTTGATCTATAAACAGACTGTCTTTTAGCTGCTTTCTGTTAATGCAGAATATGCAGGCTTTAATATCTGTATGTTTGTCGAGTAAGGATGGGAATTTGCTAATCCGGCTGGTTTCGATTGTTTCTATGTCCAGTTGGTTTAGCAGGTTTCTACAGGCAATGCGAGATTGCTCATGGCTGTCAAACAGTGCTATTTGTACCGAGTATTTTTGAGTATATAAGTCATTTTCCTGGGTGTTGTTTTCAAGGGGAATAGAAAACCAGAATGTTGAACCTTTATTAAAGTGGCTTTCAAAACCTATGTCGCCTTTCATTAACTTGGCCAGTTTCTGGCTGATAACAAGGCCCAGGCCTGTGCCACCAAACTGGCGGCTGATCGATGTGTCTGCCTGAGTAAATGCGGTGAATAGTTTTTGTTTGTTGCCTTCGCTCATTCCTATGCCAGTATCCGTAACAATAAAACGTAATTCATAACTGTTATCGTTTTTATTAATCACGATGAGCCGAAATGAAACATAACCTGTATTTGTAAATTTGATGGCATTACTTAACAGGTTAATCAATACCTGCCTGATTCGGTTAGGGTCACCCGTTATATGGCTGTTAATGTCCGGATAGGGATGATAAACAAACTCAATATCTTTTTTATAGGCCATTGGGACAAACATATTAACCAGGTCGTCCATGAGTTTTACCAGGTCAAATTCGATATTTTCTATGTCCAGTTTGCCGGATTCTATTTTTGAAAAATCAAGAATATCATTAATAATGGTAAGCAGGTTGCTTGCTGATGTGCGTATTGTTTCAACAAAGTCTTTCTGTTCTTTATTAAGATCTGACTTTAGTAGCAATTCACTAAAACCCAGTACCCCATTCATGGGGGTGCGAATCTCATGGCTCATATTTGCCAGAAATTCAGATTTAATCTGGCTGGCTGATATGGCGCGGCTTCTGGACAGGTCAAGTTCGATATTCTGAATTTCCAG
>JALTRC010000106.1 GCA_026998145.1 Gammaproteobacteria bacterium | reverse complement strand
TCCTGCCACTGTTTGTTTTGCCAACAGGCTTCATTAATAACCCATTCACCAATTTCAATAATTTGTCCGGTTTCTTCAGCCAGAGGAATAAAATCATCTGGAAAAACCATACCCAGCTCCCGCTGTTTCCAGCGCAGTAATGCTTCAGCAGCAATAATTTTATTTGTTTTTGCATCGATCTGTGGCTGGTAATAAAGAACAAACTCTTTATTCTTCAGTGCCTGATGTAATTTTTCTTCCAGTTTCAGACGCTTCTCATTCTGCATGCTCATTTTTTTCTGATAAAACTGGTAGTTATTTTTACCCACATCCTTGGCATGATACATAGCCGTATCAGCGTGCTTTAATAAAAGCTCCACATCATTTCCATCTGCCGGAAAAACCGCAATGCCAATACTGGATGTCACATAGACTTCATGATCATGCAGGTGAAAGGGTCTGGACACAGTCTGCAATATTCGATTCGCAACCAGACCCGCCGCATCGGCACTTTTTATATCCGTTAATAACAGGGTAAATTCATCACCGCCGAGCCGGGCAACAACATCTCCAGGGTTAAGCATCCCATCTGAATGGGTCGATTCTCTCTTTCGCATGTGCTGCATCATACGTCTGGACATTTGCTTTAACAGTTCATCCCCAACATCATGCCCCAGCGTGTCATTGATTCGCTTAAACTCATCCACATCCATAAATAACACAGCGCCCATTGTGTTATTTTCCATCGCATAATCGATGGCCTGATCCAGCTTCTTTTTAAATGATGAACGATTGGGAAGACTTGTTAAGGAATCATAATAAGCCAGATATTCAATTTCATCTTTTGACATCCGGCGCCTTTTTATAAAGATCAATATAAAAGCCAGCAAAAACATAAAGAAGAGCCAGAAAGCCAGCATCTGCTTTTTATTAAACATATCAAAAGACAGCTTACGCTTTATTTCCAGTTGATAATTCTGATTATACATTCTGAACTTTTCCATAAAGGTAAAATAATCAGCCGACACTTTAAAGGTCATTATTTTCTGGTTATTTTCCGTAAACCATTGCAAATCAAGATTACTTAAATGCCCTGTCATGGCATATTTTTTTAAATCCAGAAACCCCATAAAACGCTCGACATCAATTTCTATACCAACCAGCCCATCCAGCATCGACATACGCTCCATCGATGTTTCCGGTGGATAACGCCCCAGATACAGAGCCTTGAACATAAGCAAAGAAGGCTTTTTTAAATTAATGGATTCGGTTATCCGGGTAGCCGCCACCTTGCCACTGCTCACCGCAAAATCGATTACCCTGTGCATACCGGGGAGCGAATAAATATCAACACCCAGCATAGATGCTGAGCGGGGTGTCATAGGCTCGATAAAATCAACCGGTAGATGATAATGCCCGTAAGACCCGGCACTTGATTCATTGATATTTTTCAGTTTTAAATTTACATAGCCCTGCTCTTGCATTCTTGATTCATAGGATGCCAGCTGATTATCCCCAAGCTTTTCCATTGTCATAATGCTATCAATATACGGATAAGCCTTTAACATTTCGGATGAAAAACTACTCAGTTCAGCCGGGTTCAAATCTTCACTTGCATGATGCAGGCC
>JALTRC010000105.1 GCA_026998145.1 Gammaproteobacteria bacterium | reverse complement strand
ACATGAGCCTCGAAGGTTCCAAGCCCGTTAATTTTATCCGTCACATAATCGATGCTGACATTGCTGCCAATAAAAATGGCGGCAAGGTTGTCACCCGTTTTCCACCTGAGCCGAATGGTTTTTTGCATATCGGTCATGCCAAGTCGATTGTGCTGAATTTTGGTATTGCCGAGGATTATCAGGGCCAGTGTCATTTGCGCTTTGATGATACCAACCCCCTTAAGGAGGATGTGGATTTTGTGCATGCCATTGAGGATGATGTGAAATGGTTGGGTTATGACTGGGGGGAGAATCTGTATTTTTCGTCGGATTATTTTCAGCAGCTCTATGATTTTGCAGTTGAACTCATCAAGGCTGGCAAGGCTTATGTGTGTGATTTGAGCGCGGAAGAAACCCGGCAATATCGGGGCACTTTAAAAGAGCCGGGTAAGCCCAGCCCCTATCGTGACCGCAGTGTGGATGAAAATCTGGATCTGTTTGCCCGCATGAAGGCCGGTGAGTTTGAGGACGGCAGCCGGGTGCTGCGGGCGAAGATCGATATGGCGTCGCCGAATATGAATATGCGTGATCCCACCCTCTACCGGATTCGCCACGGGGTGATTCATCATCAAACCGGTGCTGCCTGGTCCATTTATCCCATGTACGATTTTACCCATCCTATTTCCGATGCCCTGGAAGGTATTACCCATTCATTGTGTACCCTGGAGTTTGAGGATCATCGCCCCCTTTATGACTGGGTGCTGGATAATATCACCATCGACTGCCATCCCCAGCAGATTGAGTTCTCCCGTTTAAATCTGCAATACACGGTTATGAGCAAGCGCAAGCTGACTGAGCTGGTGAATGACGGCCTGGTGGATGGCTGGGATGATCCCCGCATGCCGACCATTGCCGGTCTGCGTCGCCGGGGTTATACGGCGGCATCGATTCGTGAATTCTGTGACCGCATCGGGGTGACCCGCGCGGATAATTCTGTGGAAATGGGTATGCTGGAGGCGACCATTCGGGATGACTTAAATGAAAATGCTTCGCGCCGTATGGCAGTGTTGCATCCCTTAAAAATTGTTATCGAAAATTATCCTGAAGATAAAGTCGAAGAACTCAGCGCCCCCAATCATCCGCAAAAAGAGGAAATGGGTTCACGCACTCTGCCTTTTACTCGCGAGATTTATATTGACCGTGAAGATTTCCGTGAAGAGGCCAATAAAAAATTCAAGCGGCTGGTGCTGGGCAAGGAAGTGCGTTTGCGTAATGCCTATGTGATTCGCTGTGATGATGTGATCAAGAATGATGCGGGCGAGATTATCGAGCTGCGCTGTGTTTATGATGAAAATACCCTGGGCAAAAATCCCGAAGGCCGCAAGGTAAAAGGCGTGATTCACTGGGTATCGGCTTCCCATGGTGTGCCGGCAAAAATCTGTTTGTATGATCGCCTGTTTAATCATCCCACACCGGATGATGGCAAGGATGGTGTGGATTATAAACAGCGTATCAATCCAGATTCCCTGCAGGTGCTGGATGATTGTTTTGTTGAAGCATCCTTAGCCGGTACAGAAGCCGGTGAGCGTTTTCAGTTTGAGCGGGAAGGTTATTTCTGCACGGATGTGGAT
>JALTRC010000104.1 GCA_026998145.1 Gammaproteobacteria bacterium | reverse complement strand
ACAATTAAAAAATGAACAACGGCCAGTGTCGGATGGCCATATTGGCCGTAACGAAAAATGCCCTTGTGGCAGTGGCAGAAAATATAAAAAGTGCTGTATGCGGTGATCGTATAAGCTATTGAATTAGCTATATTTATAGATATTATTTTCTGATTTTTTTCAGGATATATCGAAATAAACGGGATAAAATAAACTTTCTTAAAATTCTTGCCATTTTTTATATTATGGGAGTATATTAATTAAGGCAGGCGGTATTGGCCTGATAAAATGATAAACATAAGGGGGATATTATGGCTCATGTAATGAAGAGCTTTAGTTCTATTTGTGTTAGTTGCGTTATTGCAGCGATCGTGGCTGTATCAGCTATTACCATTGCGGTATTACTCTGGGCGCAATTTTTCTAGATTCATGAAGAGGTTCCCATGCCATGCATGGGAACCATGTAATGTTTATTTCTGCTGTTCCACTACCCACACTGCGGCTTCAACACGGCTGCGTAAGTTAAGCTTTTTCAACAAATGTTTTACATGAACTTTTACTGTGGCTTCAACAATGCCCAGTTCACGGGCAATAACTTTATTGCTTTTTCCTTTGGCTATCAGGAATAATATTTCTTCTTCCCGATTAGTCAGCTTTTCCTGTTCTCTTGCTTTCTCGGTAGACTCATGATGCAGGCCTCGGACAATCAGTTCGGAAACCTTTTCACTGAGTACTATATGGCCGTTAACGACCTGATGCAGGCGGTCGAGCATATCTTCCGGTTCCATGTCCTTGAGAAGGTAGCCATCAGCACCTGCACGCAAGGTTGAGACAATATTTTTTTCATTGTCGGAAACCGACAGAATGATAATTCGGCTATTAATATCTGTTTTTTTAATAGCCTCTAATGTTTCCAGACCATTCATTTTTTCCATATTAAAATCAAGCAGAATAATATCGGGCTGGAGTGATCTTGCCAGCTCGATGCCATCAGGACCATTATCAGCTTCAGCAATGAGCTCAAAGGCATCATCCATCATGGCCAGGGCTTTAATGCCTCTGCGTATAAGCGGGTGGTCATCAATAACAAGAATTGAATACATCAGATGTTTCTCAAAAATTACTATGGCTATTTCTTAGCTCTACGGGGAGAAGTTTATTGGTTGGCGTAAAGAAAAGTTTAATTATGGTTCCGCCGTCTGCATGCTTTGAAATACTAAGAGTACCATTTAGTGATTGCGCTCTTTCTTTCATAATACTTAAACCATAGTGGTGAGTTTTTGAATCATGCAGATTTATGCCTATGCCATTATCCCTGATAGTCATCTGTATATCGCCATTATTTTTATATTTAATCCGTATATGTGCATGAGAGGCATTGGCATGTTTAATAATATTTGACAGTGATTCACGTACTAACTGTAACATGTGTATTTCTTCATTTGGAGTTAGCTCCCAGTAATTAATGTCGTTATCAAATATTATTTCTGTGCTGCTACGATCGTTAAATTCCAGTATGGTTTTGGCCAGGGCGTTATTGAAGTCATGACCATCGATTTTAAGCCTGAAAGTGGTTAATAATTCTCGTAATTCCTTATATGCGCTATTAAGTCCTATACGCAATTCCGATA
>JALTRC010000103.1 GCA_026998145.1 Gammaproteobacteria bacterium | reverse complement strand
ATGTGGCTGTGTGTTAGTCAGTGATGATGCATCCCTGTTTGAGCTTATCCGCCAGCATCACTGGCATGAGCTTTTCTGGCAGCAGCGGGATTTTTTAAGCCAGCATCTTGAATGTGTGGTGGTTGGACATGCCATGCATGAAAAAGCCCTGAAGCCTTATATTGGCATGACCAGCCATGCCCTGCTTATTACCTCGGCAGAATTATTAAAAGAGGTGCAGCAGAAAAACTATCGGCAGCTGGATTGTCATATCAGCCAGCTATGGCTTGAAGGTGAAATCAGTCGCAGTCGTGACTTGCAGGCATTTCCTGTTTTGGGCATGCCCGGCTGGCACCCGGATAATGACCGGGAGGATTTTTATTTTAATAAGGATTATTTTCGGGAGAGGAAAAGACAGGCATAAAAAAACGGCTTTATTGCCGTTTTTTTGAAGGACTTTTAACCACAGAGGACACGGAGGTACACAGAGGTTTTTAGAGTTGTTCTCTGTGTACCTTTGGGACTGTGGTGAGTGACCAGGTTTAAACTAAATTGTGTAAAAGCATCCGCTTTTCCACCCTGTCATCCCGGTATGCCTTTGGGCCGGGATCCAGAATTTTCTACTCTCACAGAGTTTTTGTAGAGACAGTCGAACGCAAACAGAATAAACATTAAATGCTTTTCTCTGTGTACCTCCGTGTCCCCTGTGGTTAAAAAAACTTACGCCGCAAAGCTAGCTTTCAGTTTTTTCATAGCATTTTTTTCCAGCTGACGAATCCGCTCTGCTGAAACACCATACTTATCAGCCAGCTCATGCAGTGTAGCCTTGTTTTCATCATCCAACCAGCGGGACATTAAAATATCCTTGCTGCGATCATCCAGCTGTTGCAGGGAATCACTCAGCACTTCCAGTTGCTGACCTTTAAAGTCAGATGATTCCAGCAGTTTGGCCGGATCTTCATCATTCTGGCTGGTGAGATATGCCGATGGTGACACATAGCTGTCTTCATCGTCATCATTGCCCGCATCAAAGGCCACATCGTAGTTACTTAAACGAGCTTCCATTTCCAGCACTGTTTCCGGTTTAACACCCAGATCCTGAGCCACACCTTCCACCTCTTCCTGGCTAAACCAGCCCAGACGCTTTTTGGAACTACGCAGGTTAAAGAATAATTTACGCTGCGCCTTGGTGGTGGCAATTTTAACAATGCGCCAGTTTTTCAGTACAAACTCATGAATTTCGGCGCGAATCCAGTGAACCGCAAAAGATACCAGACGGACTTTCTTTTCTGTTTTAAAACGGCGCACCGCTTTCATCAGGCCAATATTACCTTCCTGAATCAGGTCGGCTAATGGCAAACCATAGCCCTGATAGCCTCGGGCAATACGCACAACAAAACGCAAATGGGACATCACCAGCCGCTGTGCAGCATTAATATCACCATGCTGCTCCAGACGCTGACCTAACTCTAACTCTTCTTCAGCTGTCAGCATGGGAATGGTATTGACCCGCTGGATATACTGATCCAGACTACCGCTGGTAATCGCCAGTTGTTGATTTACAAGCATCAGTTCGTTAGACATTTTTAACCCCCCGTAAAAGAATTTACGCTGTAATATTAGCACTCTTAA
>JALTRC010000102.1 GCA_026998145.1 Gammaproteobacteria bacterium | reverse complement strand
CAGCATCCTGTGTCTGGAATGAAAACAGGAACTGATTGCCTGCTAGTGGGGTGATGTGAATATTTTCGAGAGCATTAAAATAAATAACGACAGGGTTATGCTGATCTGCGTGAACAGATGATGCAGGACTATCGTTCAGATAATGTTGGGTATAGTTATCGGTAGCCGATGCACAATGCTGTAAGCACTGGGTTTTATCGCTGTGGTGTGTGCTTTCAAGATGATTGCACTGGGTATAAATAGAAGGGGTTTGCATTGAGAATGCGGAGGCACCGGTAATAAAAACTGCCTGGAATAAAACAGCAAGCAGCGTTGCCCAGCATAGATTTCTCCATGTCTGATTTGCTGTATGAATGTTTGCTGTTGTGTTCACTTAATAATACCTCGTGTGGTAAATATTAGTGTGCCAGTTATTGAATTGGTTCAAAATATAAACAGGCAACTCAGTATGCGCCTGTATATATTGTTCAAGCAAGTTGAACAGTGATTAAAAATTTTAATCACTGTGATTTCTCAGGGCATAAAGCGCTGTTTGATCAGATGATCGATACTGGCTTTACCCGGCCCCATAAATAATATTGCCAGCAGCATTAATGTGTAGGTTACGGCAAACTCAACGCCATTATTTAAAATGACCAGCGGGCCATTTTGCGTTAACCAGTCGTAATTGCCATATTCCTGCAGAATGCTTTTGGCCGCATCCAGTCGCTCGATGGCGCCAATAGTGCGATCTGAAGCAAAGAAGCCGCTGCCTTCCGCAATGGCCAGCCAGCCGTTCTGTGCGTGCACGGTAATCATGGCAATAAACATGGTAAACATCAGGGGAATTGTCATCCAGCGGGTTGCCAGCCCAATGGTTAGCGCGATAGCGCCGAAAATTTCTGTAAAGGTTGCCAGATAGGCCATTAAAGCCGGAGCCGGTAGACCCAGCCCCCAGTCTGGGTTACCAAACCATGCAATGGTATCTTCCATGCCTGCGAGCTTTTTAGTGCCGGCCATCCAGAAAATGGGCACCAGATATAAACGCAGTAGCAAGGGGGGGATAAAGTCGACAGGTTTCAGCACACTCAGAAGGGTTTGCTGAGCACGAATAGCGAGAGAAATAATTTTTTCCATAATGAAACCTTGTGGCTGAGGAGTGATTTTTATTGACTGCGTATTAGCTGCCGAGTTCCTCGAGTTTTACAGCTGGTCAGCATAAAGTGTTTCCAGAGACACGGATTTGCCGTTGTGCTGAACGATACGCGCATGTTTGCGGGTAAATTCTGCCGGTGTACGAATACCACATGAGTGCCCGATGACACCAACTTCATAAACCATGTTTTCAATGTAATGGGTAACTCGCCAGGATTTCTGGGTTGAAACCAGGCCCCGTTGTAGTTTTTTATTATGGGTGGTGATGCCTGTTGGACAGGTATTTTTATCGCATTGCAAAGCCTGAATGCAGCCCAGTGCAAACATGAAGCCTCGGGCGGACACGGTAAAATCAGCGCCCGTACACAGTGCCCAGGCCACGGTGGCCGGGTGAATCATTTTTCCAGAGGCAATGACTTTTATGCGCTGGCGAAGCTTATGTCTTATCAGGCAGTTTACTAATATGGGCAGGCTTTCCTGAATCGGCAGGCCAACATAATCAATCAGGCTCATGGGAGCGGCACCTGTGCCCCCATCGGCGCTGTCCAGTGTGATGAAGTCGGGTGCATAGTCTGAACCGCGCTCGTTGATGCGGCGGCAGAGTTCATTGATCCAGTCATTATCACCAATAACCACTTTAAAGCCGACGGGTTTGCCGGTGACTTCGCGAATGTGATGAATCATATCCAGCAGGTCGTCATTGCATTTTATTTCCGGATGACGGTTGGGGCTGATAGAGGCTTCGTGAACGGGAATACCGCGAATTTCGGCGATTTCCGGGCTGACTTTTTCGGCGGGAAGAATGCCGCCCTTACCGGGTTTTGCGCCCTGGCTCAGTTTGATCTCAAACATTTTAATATTATCGATAGCCGCCAGTTCTTTAAGTTTTTCATCGGACAGCTTACCTTCGGCGTCTCGTACACCGTATTTGGCGGTACCAATCTGAAATACCAGATCAGCTCCGCCTTCCAGATGATAGGGAGAAACCCCACCTTCACCTGTATTCATCCATGCACCGGCTTTACGGGCTCCGTGTGACAATGAAATAACAGCCGGCTTTGATAGTGCGCCGTAACTCATACCGGAAATATTAAAAATAGACGAGGTGACATAAGGATACTTACAGTTTTCACCGATAACCTTTGGAGTCGGTTCTGCTGCATCCTGCCCCAGTGTGGGAAAAGCACAATTAACAAATAGCACAGTACCTTCGGGCTTTAAGTCCCGTGTTGAACCAAAAGGAACGGTATTGCTGATATTTTTTGCCGCCCGATAAACCCAGCTTCGCTCTGCCCGATTAAAGGGAAGTTCTTCCCGATCCATAGTAAAAAAATACTGGCGGAAAAAAGTGCCCAGATGTTCAAACCAGTAACGGAAATGGCCAATCACCGGATAGTTGCGGCGAATAGCGTGTTTTGTTTGAATGCGATCTATAGCATAGACAACAATAATCAAGATCAATAATGAACCGATGGTAAAAATAAAAAAGACGGACAGATATTCGAGTGCAGAAAGCAAAAATTCGGAATGCTTCATTTATCAGGTTCCTTAATGATTTTTCTTATTTTTATATTGACCGGAACGAGTATAGAACAAAATATTGAGTTAATAGATATGAACTGATTTTCCGTGTGGGAGAGTCTGAATAACAGGCAAAAAAAACCCTGCTTATGCAGGGTTTTTTTCAGTAGATGCTAAAAGCT
This sequence comes from Gammaproteobacteria bacterium, assembly GCA_026998145.1. Lineage (GTDB taxonomy): Bacteria > Pseudomonadota > Gammaproteobacteria > SZUA-229 > SZUA-229 > JALTRC01. The sequence goes on along the minus strand of JALTRC010000102.1, from coordinate 2,632 downwards.
GTTACCTGTTCTTATTTGCGCCACATTTACCTGTGCCACATTTGCCATTTTTCTTTTTCATAGGGGCCTTGCTTTTATCCATCATTTCACCGCTGCACTTTCCGCCCTTTTCTTTCATATGGGAAGCGCCGCATTTGCCTTCTTTGGCCTTCTTCTTCATGCTGTCACCGCACTTGCCATCTTTTTTCTTCATGCTATCGCCACATTTACTGGCTTTTTTCTTCATGCTGTCACCACATTTTGCGGCTTTGCCTTTTTTCATATTGGCGCCACATTTGCCGGCGGCACATTTCATACCTTCGGCCATTTGAACGCTGCTGCCCGTATTAGCTGAAATGCCAAAAGGGTTGGTGTCGGCAATTGATACCTGGCTTGCCAGTATCATAAACATGAAGCTGAAGGCTGAAAGAAGTGTTTTGTTCATTGCATTTATCATGGGTTTTTACCTGTTTGGTTGAGGGTTTATTTTTTATTTAAGTCAGATTGAAACGTATCCTTACTGTCATGCTCGCATGATTGCGTGGATGACGCTCCCGTCAGTTGCAGCAGACAAGGAGTCTATATTGCCTAATGGCCAATTGACAAGTGATCTGATGGCTAGTTCGAATAAATTTCACATTATTCTTTATGAATGTTGATGTCTGATATTTTTTTAAGGCAGTTCAGGTACTTAGCTTCATCTGGAGGTGTTCCCTGTTGCTGTGCTTCCCATAGTGCCTGGCCTAAACATTCCATCATCTGATGCTCGGCATCCAGTGATGAGCCCAGTTTCAGGCTAAGGGCGGCATGGCACTGATGAATGCCGGCCGGGCGATTGGTGGCGACCTGTTCACGCAGCGCCAGGTGCATACCCATATGCAAAAAGGGATTGCTTTGGCCTTCTTCCGGTGAATAATCCCGCTCAATATTTTCAATCAGGCTGTGGTATTCAGGATGTTCATTGATGACCTTTGAGATTTGCTGCTCCAGCATGGTCATGGGCTGTTTCTGTGTAAATTTTATCCAGGCGTCGTAGTAGGCGCGGCGTAACTGGTTACGATTTTGATTAAAAAACATGATGAATGGATGTGTAATATCAAAGCTATGCAGGATCTTAACTATAATCATTAGGTGCTGATATTAAAAGTAAAATATGGGATGGGATAATGCCTGCAGTGATGGTCAGGGAAACAGATATAGAAATTATTGGTTCGATTGATAAAACGAGAACCATTGGGGCTGACAAAATCGTGCAGGTTCTACAGTCCGGTGAATCGGATATGGAGCATGGAGGCGAGTTTACAGGCCGACCCGGCACACGTATTTTCCATAATGAGCAGTATTTGGTGAAGCTGCATATGGAGCTTCAGTTTACCGATAAAGATGTGGTTCGCTGGATTATAAAAAAGCTGGAGACAGAGCGGGAGTATCAGCTTTATCATCCACAGAAAACCTGGTTTGTTGTAACCCATAAAAATAAACGGGTGATTGCCAATATATCACCCTTTATGACTGGCCTGCATCTGGCCAAGCCTCTTTATTCAGCAGATAAAATGCGTACCTATATTGCGCAGACCTTTGAGTATTCCATTCGTATCCTGCATCGGTTTGACAGGCAGCTGGATGGGGGGCTGTCAAATTTTGCGATTGATCAGAATCATCAGCTTTATTATGTGGATGATGATTTTTACAGTGCCCATCAGTTCAGTGATTTTTGTAATATTATCGGGGTATATCTACGGGCTATTGACTGGCTGTCTGAAACTGACTGGCAGATGCTGGGAGGTAATTGCCGATCCTCTATGTTAAAGCATTTTAAAGATGAGCACTGGCTGCTGGTTATTACCGAGCAGATTAAAGATCTGTTTATGGCCAATGATTTTCAGCGTGCGAATCGTCAGGCTTTTATTAGTGGTTTAATGGAGCTGTCAGCCCCGGCTAAAAAAACTGGCCAGGTGGATGTAAGCCTTAGTGATGAACATTTAAAAGAAGCGGATACAAAACCTGTAAGACTGGCATTGCTGGCTGATGTCCATGCAAACTATGAAGCCCTTAAAGTGGTTGTGGATGCGCTTGAAAAGCAGCAGCCTGATCAGGTGATTGTGCTGGGGGATATAGTTGGTTACGGGCCGCAGCCAAATGAGTGTATTGAGCTACTGCGTGAACTGGGCTGGACGGTTATTAAGGGGAATCATGACCATGCGCTGGTTACCGGAAATCTTTCTGGTGGATTTTCTTCTACCGGCCGCTGGGTAATTGAATGGACGAAGCAGCGAATAAAAGATGATAATAAAAAATGGCTGGCAGATTTACCTGCGTTTATAAAAATGCAGGACTGGTTACTGGTACATGGCTCACCGCTGGATAAAACTTTTTTTAATGCCTATGTGTATCGCATGACCTATGAAAATAATCTGGATAATATGCAGCAGCGTAATTTATCCATCTGTTTTCATGGTCACTCCCATGTTCAGGGAATTTATCATCGGGGGAAAGCGGCGGATGGTTTTATTGATGACAGGCATATCCCGTTAAATGATTTTCAGCATAGTCTGATTTGTCCCGGTTCTGTAGGGCAGCCCAGAAGCAATCATCCCGGTGCAGAATTTGCTATTTATGAACAGCAGTCGAATGTTATGGACTTTTACCGGCT
>JALTRC010000101.1 GCA_026998145.1 Gammaproteobacteria bacterium | reverse complement strand
CATAGTAACGGAAAGCATTATCACTCTTCTTACTGGTAGGATGGGGATCGAGATTGGCATAATTTTCATCTGCTGTTGTATGACAGCGCTGACAGGTTTTCACCTTGTTTTTCGGATTAACCGGAGATCTGGGATCTCTTGATGGACGTATATCATGCACACTCATGTAATAGTTATCATAATTAACATGACAGTCCAGACAGTTCGCCGCCTTGGTAAAACCATAACTGGTTACCTTGCCGTGAAAACTTTCCTTATAAGATTCCACGGCGATAGGGTATTTACGCCCCAGTTCCCTGCCTTCTTCTTTAGCGGCTTTTTCATGGCGAGCCAGCAATGCTTTATCGTCATGGCAATTAGCACATAGCTCGACAATTTGCTCTGGTGAACGCTTAACTTCACGAATACGGCGACTGGTATGCTTATACCAGTTCACAACAAATTTTGAATCTTCGTGACAAACCACGCAGCGATCTGTTATCCGCTTTGGCGGGCCTTTATCTTCCGCTGGATTATAAATAGGATTTGTATGGCAGGTAACGCAATAAGGCTTATCTTTGTCTAAACCTTTAGCCACTTTTTCACGACCATGAACACTGGCTTTAAACGTATTGTAAATGGGCTTATGGGAAAAGTTCTTGCCGGTTGCAGGGTTTTTAATTGAATGACACTCGGAATTACACTGTACACCAGTGGTAACTTTCCGATGGGGAAGTTGCTTAATATAATTATGACAGTCGGTACAGGGCACATTACGATGTACCGTTGAGCTAAATGTATCTGCCATTACATAATAGCTACGCTTAACACCATCCTCGGTGATACGCCCCATTTTTGGGTACTTATGGCAAAGCAAGCAACCTGTATCATCCTCAAAGGCATTCACCGGCGCAGCCTTAAGTATTGTCGCAGATATAAACACAACCAATAGTAGAGTTTTATTTAACATTTTTATCATCGCTTTATGATTGATCTGCCTTGATACACAATATCTAAATTTATATTTTCAGGCTTGATACAGATCAAGGATACTCATCATCTTTTCATTTAACTAAAATTTATTTGTCATGACAGCTATGACAAATATTATCTGTTCTTAAACGTCGTCTGGAATCTGCACCTTTTGCTGCCCGTGTATTTTTTATAACCCCTTTCTCATGTGGGTTATGACAGGTTCCACAAAATATTTTCCCGCTTGCAGGCTCCAGTGGAAAAACAATTTTCTTTTCCCGCTCCGTTTTTCTTAATGTCTTTAATATATGTTCAGGCGGTTTAATTAAATGATTCGGACCTTTACTGCTTTTAAAAAAGCTGAACTGTCCACCTGGGTGCGGGGTCCATACGTGGCATCCCCAGCACATACTGGAAAGATTATTTTTTTCTGCATTAAAACTGACATCTTTAATTGATTTTGCCTTTGACAGATCAGCATAAGATCCATCATGGCAGATACGGCATTTGTTTTTTCGAATTTTCCCCTTTGCATCTATCTGATCGTGAGGGTCCAGTCGTTGATACTGTTTTTTATCATGGCAAAAATAACAGGGCTGGCTGCGTGTTTTAAATGGCCCCAGTCTAAAGAACCTGGGATTGGTCAAATGTTGACCGGTTTTTTCAGCCTGACACTGCACGGCAATATCATGACAACTGATACAGCCCAGTTTGCCTCCGGTTTTTTCCAGCACCTGTTTATAATTTTTGTTCATATTCTTTAACATAGCCTTTGATGGTCGCACCCCAATAGGGTGTATATAGCTATGATCAAATCTTGCATCATGGCAAGTAGAACAAACCTTATCTACATTCCTGATACGCAGATTATTCTTATCTGGCCGGCCTGTTTCATCATGGCATACATGACAGGCCTTATTTTTCCAGTGGGGACTCGGGATCTTATCTTTTGTTAGATCCGTATAGGCTATTGCTTTGGCAATTTCATTAATATTGAGCGGCTTCTGCTGGTTTTTTTTTATAGCCGAGGATTGTTCAGCCATAACTAACGCCTGCCCCCATACAATAAGAAGACAAAACAACAGAATCTCTCTGCACTTTCTGTTCACCTTCCCATACCGCCACCACCAGTTCCATAGGTTTTGGGATTATGTTCCATGCCATGGCAATTTAAATAACAACGCCCGGCAAAGGTTCCCAGAGATTCATATTTCAATAAACCGGACCGGTTCGGTGATACAACCGAGGTATCAAAATTAATCAGTTTGACATTATTGGTTACCCCATGGGGGTCATGGCACACATTACAGGGCGTGCTTAAACCAAACATTCTGCCCATTCCGCTACCGGTGATATGTAAGTTATGGCGGGGAAAACTTTGGTTACCTAAAATACTGTTACGATCATGACACTTGTAACACAGGGCATAGGTCGAGGCACTTTCGGTTGTTGGATCCTGTGTTAAATACTGGCGTTCCAGTATTGGCTCATAGTTGGAACCATGAGGCCCATTAGGACCGTTACCACCGGTGGCCGGATTATCATCCGCATTATGACAACTCAAACAGGTAATACGGCTGGCCGTATTTAATGGCGGCAGTAAACTGGGCACATTGGGATTTTTACCCACACCGGCAACCGGATGATAGGACGGATTAATGGTGTCAAATTCAATACGCACATTGGTCTGATCCGTTAACCGGGGCGTACGCGCAGCCGGTTTATTGGCACTGTCCCCATGACAGCGATAACATAATTCCTGCACCTGGCTAACCTGTGGAATTTCACTGCCCTGTTGATTAACACCGCGCACACCATTGAGTGGATTTGCCTGATTGGCTGCATGGGGATTATGGCAATCCTGACATTCCGCATGACGCTGATTTACAACCACCGATTCTGCTGGATCATGCACGCCCGTATTATCAAATATTGGATGGCGCGAAATTTTATTAAATTCCGCCGCAATATTTTTACTGGCTACGTGACCGTTATGGCAGACCAGACAATTATCTTCTTCAGCAGCATATTTTAAAATCCGTTCATGCCCCCCTGCATTATGAGGCGTATGACAGTTTTCGCAGGCATTGGCTGCCACGGTGGTTTCCGTAGTGGTTGGCCATGGGTTTGTGCCTGTACCATCCCAGCTTTTACTGGATGTACTGTGGGATGTTTCTGTCCAGCCATTTTTAATATGGCAGCTCCGGCATAAGGCCGATGCAGTATTGGCCTTAACCAGAAATTTACCATTCTGATTATTATGGGGATCGTGACAGGAAGTGCATTGCATCTGCCCGTTTTTATCCAGTTTTACCGGCCCCAGTAAGGTATCAGGGTTTACCAGCTCACCCCGTTGCGATGCCAGCGAAGCAGTGAAATCAAATGACACCGGATGATCGTCCGATAAATCTGTTGATAAACGTGTGGCTCCTGCTGGCATGGTAGTGACATTATTCACCAGCGCTATATCCGTTGCGCTGCTTAATACATTGCCCAGGGCAATGGTGCCATCATGGCAGCTCAGGCAGAGTAGAGATGCCCCCGTTGGCTGGCCGGGTGACGCCAGTGCGGTTGAACTGGAATAGGGAATATAGGTGTTACCGGTGGATGGTCGATTCCACAGAGGCGCAACCGGCGACGCACTATGGGGCGTGTGGCAGAAAATACAGATCTGCTGTTCTGTTTCTGCCCTGATATTGCCGCTGCCGCTAACCGATAGATTGTGTTTGGTATCCGCAATATTCGCCATCGCCAGCGAACTGAGAAATACCAGACTTAAACGGCAGCACAAAATCATAATTAACTTCATTGCACTGCTCCTAATATTTTAAATACCTGCACTCGCTGATTATGGGAATCAGCCACATATATATTCTGCCTTTCATCAATAAAAATACCCGTGGGTAGCCAGAACTCACCGGCAGCACTTCCCTGCTCCCCCAGCTTCATTAAATAGCGCCCATCTTCATTAAATAGTTGCACACTGTGAAACAGTGAATCCACCACATAAACCGTATCAGAATTATCAACTGCAATTCCCTTGGGCCGTGACATATATCCGCTTGCATCCCCCTGCTTTCCAAAGGCTTTAATAAAGTGGCCATCCTCATCAAATATCTGTACCCGAAAATTCATTGAGTCGGTTACCAGTAAATGTCCCTGATGATCCTGGGTAATCATGGTGGGAAAATTAAATTCGCCAGGCTCGCTTCCCCGCTGCCCAAATGATTTAATAAATTCACCTTTGGTATTAAACATTAGCACCTGATGCTGCCCTGTATCGACAACATATAAACGGGGCTTGCGGCGGGATATCAATATACCGGTAGGTTGTTTTAGCGTCTTGTTTAATGCCAGTTTTTCCGCATACCGGGCATCGGCGGTTATTTTATAAATAGCCGCCTGTTTTGAATCACTCACAAACACATTGCCTGCCGAATCTATGGCCAGGGCAACGGGTGATGGCATCGCCTTATCATCTTTCAATGCAATCAGATCATACTGCTGCTGCCGAATATTAAATCGATGCACACCATGAACACCTGGATCAGCTACATAAACCAGTGCATGACCAGAAGTGACGATTGCCATAGGGCGAAGCATTTTTGTGATTTCTTCACCGGCAAAAAAATCACCCAGCTTTTGCCAGAAGCTACGCTCTATTCCCAGCTCATCCGGCCGTGAAAAAGAACGTACATACTGAATTTTGGCAATGGCCGGTGCAGCTGGCCATTGTAATTTCTGTAGTAGTTTTTGCGGGCGCATCTGAGATGTACATGCCACTGCGAATATGGCAATCAGTACAAATAGCAGACCATGCAAGGTTTTTTTATACATTAAAAGTCCCTTCGCAATAATAATTTAATCGCCCACCGGTCACGGCGAATAACGCCCTGCTCTTCTGTTGAATAATTAGCCAGAGCAGCGAAGCTTAACTGCCGGTAACGCCAGTCAAATTTTAAGCGGTGTGATCGAATTAAACGATTGATGGTGCCACCCGTATCTTCTTCGTAGCTGGATTCCAGCGACATATTCACTCGCAACCAGGGGCGTGATTGAATACGCATGATGTAGCCAGTTAAATCAACATCCTCAACTGAATTTTTATTATCCACCCGAACACGGCGCCCTGAAAAACGAAGGTTTGTTAGTGATGGCAGGGGCATTTCAATATAGGCATCCAGGTTTTTCCTCACATAGGGATTAATATCTTCCTGATGATTTTCCACATAGGCTTCACCGCCCAGATTAATACCACTGAGTAACGGCCGATCGATACGAATACCACTGGTTGTACTATCAACTGAATTAAGTGGAATACTGGGCGCACCCTGACGCAGTTTCTGTCGATTGTTTTTGTAGCGAATATAAAGATTATAAAAATCGGAAATAGACCATTCCAACTGTAAATTATTATTTAAATTAGCATATTCAAAAGTGCCACCGGTTTGATAACTATAATCAACCACCAGAGGCTGGCCACTGATAATACTGCCCCCCGCCAGACGCTGTATCTGGGTTTTTGTACCAATCACAACGACA
>JALTRC010000100.1 GCA_026998145.1 Gammaproteobacteria bacterium | reverse complement strand
TATGTTTCCGGTTATACGGACAATATTCCCATAAACACGGTAAAATATGCCTCCAACTGGGAATTATCAGCTGCCCGTGCAGCCAGTGTGGTGCGTCTGTTTGCCGAGCAGGGCATAGATCCCCAGCGCATGGGAGCCATTGGTTTTGGGCAATATCGTCCCATAGTAGCCAATGACTCCCCACAGAACAGGCAGCGAAATCGTCGAGTGGTGATTCGAATGCTGGTAGGTGATGATATGTTCAGCCAGACCACGCCTTTAGGTGAAACCAGCAAGCTTGCAACAGAAGCGGCACAAAGCTTGCAGGTGAATCAACTACAAGCTGGAGAACCTGCAAGAGCAATTCAATGAAAATATGGGCCGTGGCCAATCAAAAAGGTGGAGTCGGTAAAACCACCACAGCCGTTAGTCTGGCGGGTGTCATGCAAAAACGCGGTTATCGCGTATTACTGGTTGATCTGGATCCCCACGGTTCCTTAAGCAGCTATTTTGGCGTCGACCCGGATGTGATCGAACCCAGTGGCTACGATCTGTTTAAAAATACTGCCAGTATTCGATCCGTTGTACATAAAACACCCTATAAGCGGCTAATGTTTGTTCCGGCATCTTCGGCCCTGGCAACCCTTGATCGCCAGCTGGGGACTCAGGATGGCATGGGGCTGGTGATTAAAAAAGCGCTGGATCAATGCAGTGAGTATTTTGATTTTGCGATTATTGACTGTCCCCCCATGCTGGGACTGTTAATGGTTAATGCACTGGCTGCCTGTGAACATTTGCTGATACCCGTACAAACCGAATTTCTCGCGCTCAAAGGCCTTGAGCGCATGGTGAATACCTTAAAAATGATCCAGAAAGCCCGTAAGCAGAATTTAAAATACAGCATAGTGCCAACTTTCTTTGACCGCCGTTTAAAAGCCTCCACTGAAACCCTGAGACATTTACGGGAAAACTATGCCGATGAAATCTGGCAGGGTGTGATTCCGGTGGATACCCAGTTCAGGGAAGCCAGCCAGAAGGGCATACCCTTAACCATTGCACGGCCCAGTGGCCGGGGTGGGCGGGCCTATTCAGATTTACTGGATTACTTGCTACAGATGGATGAACTCGAGCGGCCAGCGCCTCAGGCGGGGGCGGTGTAATGTCGGCAGCCGATAAAAAAGCCAGCCAGCAGGAGCAGGCCATTCATGACTATTTGCAGGGCTTGTTACAGGAAGCAACAGAGCCGGAAATTGCCCTTGAGGTGGTAACTGAAGCAAAGCCCAAGACCATTGGCCTGGAAGCACTGGTTGCTGAAATACCGGATATTGTCATTCAGCCGGAAATAACCGTAGAAGACATCCCGCAGGAAGCCGTTGTTGAGAAAACCGCAACGGAAACAGAAATCATCATACCTGAATGGGCGCAACAGCCATTTCAGTGTTTACTGTTTAAAGTCTCCGGCCTAACACTGGCTGTGCCACTGATTAAATTAAATGGGGTGATTCCCTGGCCGGAGAAAATAACCGAAACCCCAAACCAGACCGACTGGTATCTGGGGCTGGTGCCGAATCAGGATATCAACGTCAAAGTTATTGATACAGCATTGCTGGTAGTGCCGGAAAATCGTCGCGGGAGCCTTAATGAGGAATACTC
>JALTRC010000099.1 GCA_026998145.1 Gammaproteobacteria bacterium | reverse complement strand
TTTATTGCCCCGGTGCCGGTTGATGAGCGCCAGGATATGGTGGCGGCCTATTACCGGCTGCTGACCTCCGCCGATGAGTCTGTTCGCCTGCGGGCTGCCAAAGCCTGGTCAGTATGGGAGGGCCGGACGGCGAACCTTAAAACCAATCCCCATGTGCTGGCGCATTTCTCTGATCCACATACTGCCCTGAGCATTGCTCGTATCGAGTGCCATTATTTTCAGCATCACAGCTTTTTACAGGAGCGGCCCCTGCTGGACAATATGCACAAAATCGCCCATATCCCCGGCTATATTGTGCATGGCCGTTATGATGTGATCTGCCCTGTGGATCAGGCCCTGGCCCTGCATCAGCGCTGGCCGGGTAGCGAATTAAATATCATGCCGGGATCGGGACATTCGGCCATGGAGCCGGAAATTCAGCAGATGCTGGTATCCATTACGGATCGCTGTGCCACGGAGCTGCGTCCATGAAAGCCTTAATACAACGGGTGGATTATGCATCGGTAACAGTGGATGAGCAGGAGATTTCCAAAATAGGTGTAGGCCTGCTGGTATTGCTGGGAGTGGAAAAAGGAGACGGGGAGGCGCAGGTCAGGCGCATGGCTGAGCGCCTGCTGGGTTACCGGGTATTTGAAGATGAGCAGGGAAAGATGAATTTGAATGTGCGGGATATTGGCGGTGAGTTGCTGATTGTGTCCCAGTTTACGCTGGCGGCCAATACACAAAAGGGTATGCGTCCCAGTTTTTCATCGGCTGCCGAACCGGCTATTGCCGAAGCCCTTTATGTGCAACTGGTTGAATATTGCGGCATAGAGTACCAGGCTGATAAGGTTTCAACAGGACAGTTTGCAGCGGATATGAAAGTGGCGCTGTTAAATAATGGCCCGGTAACATTTAACCTGGCAGTGTAGTGCTTTCTTAAATAGGCTTAAATCCCCTTCCATTCCAGTGTATCCTATGCCCTTTATCGATCTTTGGAGACATCTTGATGGCTGAACGTGTGGCGCAGGTAAAGCGGGATACGCTGGAAACCCAGATTCAGGTCAAAATCAATCTGGATGGCAGCGGCCAGTCTGCCTTTGAAACCGGCGTGCCTTTTTTAGACCACATGCTGGATCAGGTTGCCCGTCACGGCATGGTTGATCTAGATATTCAGGCCAAAGGTGATCTGCACATAGATGCCCACCACACGGTTGAAGACATCGGCATTACCCTGGGTCAGGCATTTGCCCAGGCTATCGGGGATAAAAAAGGCATTCGCCGTTATGGCCATGCCTATGTGCCGCTGGATGAAGCCCTGTCACGGGTGGTGATCGATTTCTCCGGCCGTCCCGGTCTTGAGTTTCACGCGGAATTCGGTCGCGCCATGATCGGCGGCTTTGATGTGGATCTGTTTATCGAGTTCTTCCAGGGCTTTGTGAATCACGCCAATGTCACTCTGCACATCGACTGTATTCGCGGACGCAATTCACACCATATTGCGGAGACCATCTTCAAGGCATTCGGTCGTGCCCTGCGTATGGCCATGGAGGCTGATGAGCGTATGCAGGGTATCCTGCCGTCCACCAAAGGGGCGCTCTAGTGTCACAGATTGCAGTGGTGGATTATGGCATGGGCAATTTACGCTCTGTCAGCAAGGCGCTGGAGCATGTGGTGACAACACAGGATGTGATTGTCACCTCCGATCCTGAAAAAATTCATAATGCGGACAAGGTGGTTTTCCCCGGTCAGGGGGCGGCCCGGGACTGCATGAAAGAGCTGGCGGAGCGAGGGCTGGTCGAGCCGGTCTTGCAGGCAGCCGCGGAAAAACCCTTTTTGGGTATTTGCATGGGCGCACAGGTGTTGCTGTCCCATAGCGAAGAAAATCAGGGGGTGGATTGTCTGGGCCTGTATGACGGTGAAGTCAGATTCTTTGGCGAAGGCCACCGTGATGCCCAGGGGCAGCTATTGAAAATTCCCCATATGGGCTGGAATCAGGTGCATTATAAAACCCATCCCATGTGGCAGGGAATCGAGCAGGACAGCCGCTTTTATTTTGTCCATAGCTATTACATGGCGCCGGCAGATGATGCCATTGTGATGGCCACCACTGATTATGGTCACGAATTTGTATCGGCTATTGGCCGGGGCAATGTCTTTGCGGTACAGTTCCACCCGGAAAAAAGTGCCAGAGACGGTCTGCAATTATTAAAAAATTTCACCCAATGGGACGGAAAAGAGGACTAGAACACAATGCTACTCATCCCGGCAATTGATTTAAAAGACGGTAAATGCGTGCGCCTGAAACAGGGGCGTATGGAAGATGATACGGTTTTCTCCGATGACCCGGTCGCCATGGCCGGTCGCTGGGTGGATGCCGGTTGCCGTCGTCTGCATCTGGTGGATTTAAACGGCGCCTTTGCGGGTAACCCGGTGAATGCGGAAGTGGTGCACGCCATCACCGAAGCCTATCCGGATGTGCCGGTGCAGGTGGGGGGCGGTATTCGTGATGAAAAGATTATCGAAACCTATCTGGATGCGGGTGTGAAATATGTGATTATCGGCACCAAGGCGGTGACCGATCCCCACTTTATCAGCGATATTTGCGCCGGTTTTCCCGGTCATATTATTGTCGGCCTGGATGCCAAGGACGGCAAGGTGGCCACTGATGGCTGGTCAAAAGTCTCCCGCCATGATGTTATCGATATGGCGCAGCGTTTTGAAGAAGATGGGGTTGAATCGATTATCTACACCGATATTTCCCGCGACGGCATGATGCAGGGTGTGAATGTGGATGCCACGGTCAAGCTGGCGCAGGCCATTCATATTCCGGTGATAGCCTCCGGCGGCATTACCAATATGGATGATGTGAAAGCCCTGGTGGCGGTTGAGGATGAGGGGATTATGGGGGCGATTACCGGCCGCGCCATTTACGAAGGAACACTGGATTTTGCCGCTGCCCAGGCATGGGCTGACGAGCAGGCCGATTAACGGCGCAAGCCCTGACGAGTATCTTAAGGAGCCTCTGAATAATTCATGAACTCACATTTCGCATCTCAATCCCCCTGCTTCTGCGTTGCGAATCTTCGCAATAGCCTGCTATTACCTGCGATTCGTCGCCTTGAATCAGGGGGGATTGAGATACAAACTGTTTCGCCCAGAATTAACCAGAGGCTCCTTAAGTGTCATTAGCAAAACGAATTATTCCCTGTCTGGATGTGCGCGATGGCCGCGTGGTAAAAGGCGTGCAGTTTGTGGACATCCGCGATGCGGGCGATCCGGTAGAAGTGGCGCGTCGCTATGATGCAGAAGGCGCCGATGAGATTACCTTTTTAGATATTACCGCCAGCTCCGATGACCGGGACACTATCGTGCATGTGGTAGAGCATGTGGCTGATGAGGTGTTTATTCCGCTCACTGTGGGTGGCGGCATTCGCAAGGTGGAAGATGTGCGCCGCATGCTCAATGCGGGTGCCGATAAAGTGGGTATCAACACAGCAGCGGTATTTAACCCGGAGTTTGTTAAAGAAGCCACTGACCGGGTAGGCTCCCAGTGCATTGTGGTGGCCATAGATGCCAAAAAAGTCAGTGGCGAAGGGGAAAACAATCGCTGGGAAATCTTTACTCACGGTGGCCGTAAACCCACCGGGCTGGATGCGGTGGAATGGGCGCTGAAAATGGCCGACTATGGCGCCGGTGAAATCCTGTTAACCAGCATGGATAAAGACGGCACCAAATCCGGTTTTGATCTTGAGCTGACCCGCACCATCAGCGATGCGGTGAGCATCCCGGTGATTGCCTCCGGTGGTGTGGGTAATTTGCAGCATCTGGCCGATGGGGTTTCCAAAGGTGGCGCCGATGCGGTGCTGGCTGCCAGCATCTTTCACTTTGCCGAATATTCCGTGCAGCAGGCCAAGCAGTATATGGCCGGGCAGGGCATAGAAGTGCGTTTATAGTATCGGGCAGCATCATCTATGAAAAACAACTGGCTGGATGAAATCAAATGGGACAAAGATGGTCTTGTTCCTGCGATAGCGCAAGATTATCAGACAAAGCGTGTGTTAATGTTCGCCTGGATGAATCGGGAATCCCTGGCATTGACGGCAGAAAAAAATGAGGCGGTGTATTATTCCCGTTCTCGTCAACGTCTCTGGCATAAGGGCGAGGAATCCGGCCATACCCAGAAAGTCAGATCCCTGCGCCTGGATTGCGATGGTGACGTGATTATTATGGAAATTGAGCAGGTTGGTGGTATTGCCTGTCATACGGGGCGTGAGAGCTGTTTTTATAAAGAATTACAAAACGGCGAGTGGGTGAGTGTCGATCCGGTTTTAAAAGATCCTGAGGAAATATACACATGAGTGATATACTTAGTCGCATAGGGGTAATCCTTAATGATCGAAAAGGTGCTGATCCGGATTCTTCTTATGTGGCCAGCCTGTATAGTAAGGGGCTGGATAGCATCCTCAAAAAAATAGGTGAGGAAGCCACCGAAACGGTAATGGCCGCCAAAGATGGCGAGGCGGATAAAATTATTTACGAAACCGCAGATCTGTGGTTTCACTGTATGGTGCTGCTGGCGCAGCAGGGCCTGTCAGCGGATGATGTGTTAAATGAGCTGGATCGGCGATTTGGTTTGTCGGGTCTGGAAGAAAAAGCGTCCCGCAAGGGTTAAACAATTTATTTATATTAAGTGGCTGTAAACAAACGGCTGCAATCAAAACTCAATGCCGCAAAGCGGTGGATATCGAGGAGAGTAAAATGGGTATTAGTATCTGGCAGTTAGTGATTGTACTGGGTATCGTAATTCTATTATTTGGTACAAAGAAACTGCGTAATGTGGGTGGCGATTTAGGTTCGGCCATTAACAGTTTTAAAAAAGCGGTAAAAGATGGCAAGCAGGACGCCGACCAGAATCTGGAAAATAAAGCCGCTGATGCTGATAAGGTTATCGAAGGCGAAGTGACTTCCAAAGAAAAAGATCAGGCGTAATTATTTCCCATGTTTGATATTGGCTTCTGGGAAATTGCGTTAATTATGGTGCTGGCACTGGTCATACTGGGGCCGGAGCGGCTTCCCCATGCGGCGCGAACCGTTGGGCGTTTTGTGGGTAAGGCCCGGCGCTATATTGAAGGCGTAAAAAGCGAAGTCGAAAAAGAATTTGATACGGGTGAGCTAAAGCGAATCCTGCATAATCAGGAAGTGCAGATTCGTGAATTACAGGGCAAGTTAACCGAAGCCGGTGATGAAATTAGCAACGGGCTGAACCAACAGGCCGAGGAGCTAAATAAGCAGGCAGAGGAACTGGGGGAGTTTAATGATGATGACCCAGGCAACCCCCATCAGGAACAGAAGTCGGAAGTGATTTCATCTTATGATATGTTTGAAGAAGGTGATGATGGTTATGATGAACTGGAAGTGAGTCGTAAACCTGCTGAAGATCAGCCAGAAACCCATGATGCGACTGTCGAGCATTTAGAAAAAAAACCAGAGCCGGATAAATCGGATAAAGCCGTATGAGCGAACCTGT
>JALTRC010000098.1 GCA_026998145.1 Gammaproteobacteria bacterium | reverse complement strand
CCTGCTGATGGCAGCCTCGGCCTGCACCGCAGACGATATTAATTTTATGGCCCGCTATGGTCGCGGCCTGATCTGCCTGACCCTCACCCGTGAACGCTGCCAGCAGCTACGCCTGCCTTTAATGGTGGATGAAACCGATTCCTCCCACGGCACCAACTTCACCCTGTCTATCGAGGCAGCAGAAGGGGTGACCACCGGGATTTCAGCGGCTGACCGTGCCGCCACGGTACAGGCCGCTGTTGCGCCGGATGCCCGCCCGGAAGATATTATTCAGCCGGGGCACATTTTCCCTCTGATGGCGCAGCCGGGTGGCGTATTGAATCGGGCCGGTCATACGGAAGCCGGTTGCGATCTGGCACGTCTGGCCGGGCTGGACCCCAGCGCGGTGATTGTGGAAATTTTAAATGACGATGGCACCATGTCCCGTCGCCCGGATCTGGAAAAATTTGCCAAGGAACATAATCTGAAAATTGGCACCATCGAAGATTTAATCGCCTATCGTATTGAAAATGAAAAGACGGTAGAGCGGGTGGCAGAATGTGACTTCCCCAATGAGTTCGGGCATTTTCGTCTCTATGCCTATCAGGATGAAGTGGGTAATGATCTGCATCTGGCGCTGGTACATGGTGATATCAATCCGGATGAACCGGTGCTGGTTCGTGTTCACATGGAAGATACCTTAAGTGATGTGCTGGCTTCTACTCAGGCCAGCGGCTGGCCATTACGTGCGGCCATGAAGCAGGTGGCGGAAGCGGATCAGCCCGGTGTGGTTGTGGTATTGCGACAGGGTCAGGATGCCCGCCATATTGTGCAGACCATGCTGAAACAGCATGAGGACAAACCATGCGAAGAGCCCCCAACGGATCTGCGTACCCACGGCATAGGCGCGCAGATTCTAATGGATTTGAATGTGCATAAAATGCGCCTGATGACCGCGCCCAAGAAAATCCACGGCCTGTCCGGTTTTGGTCTGGAAGTGGTGGATTATGTTACCGGCGACGAGTAAAGCGGCTGATTTCTATTTTTACTCAATGGCCGCTATAATGCGCCCAGTTTTAGTGTTCTTTAACAAAGAGAAATAACATGTCAGTGAATATTCTTGAAGGCGAACTGCAATACAGCGAAGGCCGTTTTGCCATAGTGGTTGCCCGTTTTAACAGCTTTATTGTGGATAGTCTGGAAGCCGGTGCTCTGGATGTCTTTAAACGCTACGGTGTTGCCGATGAAAACATTACTATTCTGAAAGTCCCCGGCGCCTATGAAATGCCTGTTGCTGCACAACAGCTGGCGCAAAGTGGTAACTATGATGCGATTATCGGCCTGGGCGCGGTGATTCGTGGCTCCACCCCCCACTTTGATTTTGTTGCGGGCGAAGCCTCCAAGGGGCTGGCATCTGTGGCGCTGGATCACGGTATTCCCGTCATCAATGGGGTGATTACTACTAATTCCATTGAGCAGGCGATTGAACGTGCCGGCACCAAGGCTGGTAATAAAGGTTCAGAAGCCGCATTAACTGCCATTGAAATGGTTAATGTACTGAAGAAGATTGATTAAGCATGTCATTGAGTCTGGCCAAGGGCCGCAGTAACGCCCGCAAGAAAGCCACCCAGGCCTTGTATCAGTGGTATATGTCGGGCAA
>JALTRC010000097.1 GCA_026998145.1 Gammaproteobacteria bacterium | reverse complement strand
TCCCTTAGCGAGCGGCTGGGGGCTTCGGTGGCCATCGAAAGCAAATCCGGCGGCAAAGGTAAGCTGGTCATCAGCTATACCAGCCTGGATGAGCTGGATGGCATACTGGCTAAAATTCACTAATCAGTTGCCGGTAAATCGGGATATAATGGGCTTTTGATATTGCCGTTCGTCGGTCTAATATTAAGCCATTATGATTTACTAAAATAAACTGAACTTATTGCTTCATTAAAGCTTGACCTTGTTTTAGTGTCTCACTATACTTTGCGCGCATTTTCAGCGGCCGTAACAGATAGCTGTAAAGGCTAGAAATGCATAAAACCAGTACAACTCAAGTGCGTCGTATCCTGGTGATACAACTGCTCGCAACGATACTCATTTCCGCGATCTGTCTGGCTTTCGGTGTGCTTTACGCCACATCGGCACTGGCTGGAGGGATGATAGCGACCCTGGGTAACGGCTATTTTGCCTGGAAGGTATTTGCCAAACAGCGAGAGGCAACGGCTGAGCAAATCCTGGCCACCTATTACGGGGCCGAGGTCGGTAAAATTATTTTAACCGTTATGTTATTTACTGCGGCGATCGTTATGATCAAGCCGCTGAGTATGGTCACCCTGGTGGTGGCTTATGTGTTGAATTATATGATTCCTTTGCTGGTATCTATCTTTTTTAAAGATGACAGCGAAAATTGGAGAGTAAAGAATGTCCGGTGAGTCAATTACATCTGGTGCTTATATAAAGCATCACCTGCAAAACATGACATTTGGCCAGCTTCCCGATGGTACATGGGCAATGGCTGAAAGTGCTGAACAAGCCAAAGAAATGGGTTTCTGGGCATTCAATATCGATTCATTGGGCTGGTCTGTTTTTCTGGCGGCTGTATTCTTTTTTGCTTTCCGTGCGGTAGCTAAAAATGCCACAACGGGCGTGCCCAGCGGTTTTCAGAACTTTGTTGAGATGATTATCGACTTTGTGAATGACAGTGTACGCGGCTCATTCAGTGCCAAAAACGATCTGGTGGCCCCTCTGGCATTAACGGTATTTGCCTGGGTCTTTTTAATGAACCTGATGGATCTGGTACCGGTTGACTGGTTACCGATGCTGGCAGGCAAAATCGGTGCATTGTTTGGTGCCAATCCCCATCATGTATTCTTTAAGGTAGTGCCCAGTACCGACCCCAACATTACCTTTGGTATGGCGCTGGGTGTATTCTGGTTAATGCTGTATTACAGCATCAAGATCAAGGGTATTGGCGGTTTCTTCGGCGAGCTGGCTTTCCAGCCATTTGGCAAGGCGGGTATGCCGGCTAATCTGGTGCTGGAGCTGGTTTCCCTGATCTCCAAGCCCATTTCACTGGCCCTGCGTCTGTTCGGTAATATGTATGCAGGTGAAACCATCTTTATTCTGATTGCCCTGATGTATAGCGGCGGCGTAGCCATTGGTCTGTTTGGTGGTGTGCTGCAACTGGGCTGGGCTATATTCCATATCCTGATTATCACACTACAGGCATTTATCTTTATGACCCTGACGATTGTGTATCTGGATATGGCGCATCAAGAACATTAATTTTTAACGATTAACTTTTAAAACTTAAACTTTCTCACAGGAGAGAATCATGACTGAAGCAACTGCTTTTCTTTA
>JALTRC010000096.1 GCA_026998145.1 Gammaproteobacteria bacterium | reverse complement strand
GATTTACTTCGCTATTATCACTGGCTAAGACAATACGGTTATAACGATTCTCATAGCGGCAATGCTTCCGTGCGTGATGGGGATCGTTTCTGGGTGACGCCCACAGGTTGTTGTGCAGATACTTTATCCCCATATGATTTAGTGCCCTGTGTACTGGATCAGCCACCCACCCAGGGAGCTTCCCTGGATGCTGTGCTGCATCAGGCGGTGTATCAGAAAAATCCTGCGGCAAAAGCCGTATTGCACTCACACGGTGCTTATAGTGTAGCGGTGACATTAAACGGTGAAGATTTTGTGCCGGTGGATTTTGAGGGCCAGTATTATTTTGAGCGTATTCCGGTTATCAGTATTGATTATGACAAGTATGTGGAACAGGCGGCGGATGCGGTGTCAGAGGTATTAAAAGATTATCCGGTGGCCGTGGTGCGTGGGCATGGGGTTTATGTGCAGGCGGAGAGTCTGAATCTGGCTTATAAATGGACCTGTTCTTTTGAACTATCGGCAAAAACCTATGTGTTAGCAAAGCAGGCGCAAACATTATGAAACAGCAAGGCAAAAATGTTGTGTTATGTTTTTCTGGTTTTGATCCCAGTGGTGGCGCTGGCATACAGGCGGATATAGAAGCCATTGCCAGTCATGCCTGTCATGGGACTGGTGTGATTACCGCGCTGACGGTGCAGAACACGGTATCGGTAGACAGTTTTCAGCCGGTGTCAGCCAGTCTGATTATTCAGCAGGCCAGAGCTGTACTGGAAGACATGAATGTGCAGGCCATTAAAATTGGCATGCTGGGCAGTGTGGAAGTGGCAGAAGCGGTGCACGGGATTTTAAACGATTATCCGCAAATACCTGTTGTGTTTGATCCGGTGCTGGCGGCAGGTGGTGGTGCATCACTGGCAGAAGATGAGCTGGTGGATGCGGTGCGTAGCTTGATACTTCCCCTGTGTCAGATTATCACTCCCAATACACTGGAAGCAGCAAAACTGGCCGAGCATAGTGATAATGATAATGCCCGGGCCATTGAGCTGCTGGACATGGGTTGTGAATATGTATTGCTGACCGGCACCCATGCGCCCGGCCATGAAGTGGTGCATAAGCTGTTTGCCAATAACCGTTGTCTTCATGAATATAGCTATGCGCGGCTGCCCCATGAATACCATGGCTCCGGTTGCACCCTGGCGGCCAGTCTGGCCAGTTTACTGACCCAGGGACATGAGATGAACAGTGCCTGTCATGCGGCGCTGGATTATACCTATAAAACCCTGCTGGCTGCCCGGCAACTGGGCATGGGGCAGATGCTGCCGGAGCGTTTTTTCTGGACGCAAAAATGAAATCCCTGCAGGGGCTTTATGCCATTACCGATGAACATTTGATTTCACCGGATGTTTTTTCACAGGCGATTGAAGCGGCTTTAAAAGGTGGCGCCCGTATTATTCAGTATCGGGATAAAAGCGGTGATAATAAAAAACGTCTGCAGCAGGCCCGGCAATTAAAACAGCTTTGTGATCAATATCAGGCGGTCAGTATTATCAATGATGATGTGGCGCTGGCATGTGAAGTGGATGCCGATGGTGTGCATCTGGGGCTGGATGATATGGCGCTGGCGGATGCCCGCAATCAACTTGGAAAAGATAAAATTATTGGTGTGTCCTGCTACAACAAAATCGGGCTGGCACATCAGGCCAGGCAGGCGGGCGCCGATTATATTGCCTTCGGGCGTTTTTTTTCATCAAAGATCAAACCGGATGCGGTGCAGGCCAGTGTGGAACTTTTTGCTCAGGCGGCGGATTTACAACTGCCGGTTTGCGCCATTGGCGGCATTGATAAAAATAATGGCAGGGCTCTGGTTGATGCAGGCGCCAATATGCTGGCGGTGATCAGCGGTGTTTTTGCTGGTGGTGATATTGAGCGGAATTGTCGGGATTTAAGCCGGTTATTTGAGTAAGTCTGTATAAAAGCAGTTGTCCGCGAATAAACGGGAATGGACGCAAATCATTCTTTTGGTGGTACTGTTTGTTAGCCGATAAAATGATTCTCTATTGCAGTTTATGGTTTCTGAATCTGGGTTTTCTTATAGCAAAAACAATCTGCCGTATGATCATTCACCATGCCGACGGCTTGCATAAAGGCATAGCAGATGGTGGGGCCAACAAATTTAAAACCGCGTTTTTTTAAGTCACGACTCATGGCTTCAGATTCAGTTGTGCTGGTAGGAATATCCGCCAGTGTTTTCCAGTGATTGATAATCGGCTGGCCATCCACAAACTGCCAGATATAGTCTGCAAAGCTGGCGAATTCCTTTTTGACTTCAAGATAGGCGCGGGCATTATTGACCGCTGCATTGACCTTTAATTTATTGCGGATAATGTCCGGGTTCTGTAAGAGCGCCTCGATTTTTTTGGGGCTGTAGCGGGCCATTTTTTCTGCATTAAAATTATCAAAGGCTTTTTTATAGCCCTGACGTTTTTTTAAAATCGTCAGCCAGTTCAGGCCGGCCTGGGCGCCTTCTAAAATCAGCATTTCAAACAGGTGTTCATCATCAAAGCTGGGCTGGCCCCATTCTTCGTCATGGTATTGCTGGTAGAGCGGGTCGTCTGTGACCCAGGCGCATCGTTTCATTGCTGTGCTCCATAAGTGGCGAAGGCTCATCATAGCAATCTTTGCAACTGCCAGCAGGCGCGTTTTCGTGTAAAATTCGCCTTCCATTTTATATTCAGGAAACACCCATGAGTCAGGCAGAACAATTTAATCAGGCCCAGAAGTTTATCCCCGGCGGTGTGAATTCACCTGTGCGTGCATTTAAAGGGGTGGGCGGCGATCCGGTATTTTTCAGCAAGGCCAAAGGCGCCTATGTGTGGGATACGGACGGCAAGCAATATATTGATTATGTGGCCTCATGGGGGCCGATGATTTTAGGCCATGCTCACCCGGAAGTGATTGAAACGGTCAAGGAAACGGCTGAACATGGGCTGAGTTTTGGCGCGCCAACCGAACTGGAAACTCAGATGGCTGAGCTGATCTGCCAGATTATGCCGTCTATTGAGCTGGTGCGTATGGTCAGCTCCGGCACCGAGGCTACCATGAGCGCCATTCGTCTGGCGCGGGGCTTTACCGGCCGGGATACCATTGTGAAGTTTGAGGGTTGTTATCACGGGCACTCCGATTCTTTGCTGGTAAAAGCCGGTTCCGGTGCCCTGACACTGGGCGTGCCCAGCTCGCCGGGTGTGCCGGCCTGTCTGGCAGAACATACCCTGACTCTGGCCTATAACGATTTACAGCAGGTAGAGGATGTATTTACCAAAATGGGCGATAAAATCGCCTGTATTATCGTTGAGCCGGTTGCTGGCAATATGAACTGTATTCCTCCGGTGGATGGTTTTCTGCAGGGTCTGCGTAAAGTATGTGATGCCCATGGTGCGGTGCTGATTTTTGATGAAGTAATGACCGGCTTCCGTACCGCTTTAGGCGGCGCCCAGTCGGTTTACGGGGTGAAGCCGGATTTGACCACTCTGGGCAAGGTGATTGGTGGCGGTATGCCGGTGGGCGCTTTTGGCGGTCGCCGGGATATTATGGAATATATTGCGCCCCTGGGGCCGGTTTATCAGGCGGGCACCCTGTCCGGCAATCCGGTGGCCATGGCGGCGGGGCTGAAAACTCTGCAACTGATTTCTGCGGATGGCTTTTTTGAATCACTGGCCAAAAAGGTTGATGCCCTGACTGGGGGTATTCTGGAAAAAGCGAAAGCGGCGGGCACCCCCATGACGGCTAATACCGTTGGCGGTATGTTTGGTCTGTTTTTCAGTGATGCGGACAATGTGACGAATTTCGAGCAGGTAAGCCAGTGTGATGTGGAGCGTTTCAAGCCGTTTTTCCATGGCATGCTGGAACAGGGCGTGTATCTGGCCCCATCGGCTTATGAAGCGGGCTTTGTCAGCACCATGCATACAGATGAAGATATTCAGAAAACCATTGAGGCAGCAGGCACTGTGCTGGAAGGTCTGTCATGAGCGACAGTCTGACCTGCTATATTTACCGCAGCTCGGCTAAGGCAGATATGTATGTATATCTGTTGGAAAAAGATGATTTTGACTGTATTCCCGATGAGCTGAAAAGAGGTTTTGCCCGGCTGGATTTTGCCATGGAGCTGGAACTGCATCCCGGGCGTAAACTGGCCAAAGAAGATGCTGCCACGGTTACAAAGAACCTGCAATCACAGGGGTTTCATATACAAATGCCCAGTGATACGACGGTTGATGAATTGCTGGCTCGCATTGCAGAAGAAAATCTTAAGGAATCTCTGAATAATTCATGAACTTACATTTCGCATCTCAATTCCCCTGCTTCTGCGTTGCGAATCTTCCCAATAGCCTGCTCACGTGCGATTCGTCGCCTTGAATCAGGGAAACTGAGATACAAACTGTTTCGTCCAGAATTAATCAGAGGTTCCTTAAGAAAAATCAATTATCCGAGTAACGCCGATTAAGTGCTGGCGAGCTCATAAAAAAATATTATAATACAGTCGCTTATAATAACGATAAAAGTGAGATCATGAATTGATTAGTGCCTCCTTTATTGTTAACCGGCTGTGCGTTTATTAAAGACGTAGCTATATATTTTCTGCCTGTTTGGGCAATATTAAATTTTTGTTTAACTTTTTTATATTAGGAATATGACACATGAGTTCATCTGTTATCCGTAATACTATTATTTCTGTTGTTGTTGCTATTGTAGCAACCGGCATATCGTTTCAGCTTTTAAAAGGTGCAGATCTGTCTGAAACAGGCAGCTTGGTAACTTTGGTTACATTGTTTTTTATTGCTAGCATGGCAGGTGCCATGGGTTCAATATCTAAAAACGGAACAAATTCACAAAAAACATCATCTTCGTCTAATAATTCTACTGATGGACGTGAAAGTGGTACCGTAAAGTGGTTTAATACCAATAAGGGCTTTGGCTTTATTACCCGTGATAACGGTGATGATGTCTTTGTCCATTTTCGTTCCATTCGCGGTCAGGGGCATCGTACCCTGATAGAAGGTCAGCGAGTTGAGTTCGATGTTACTGAAGGAGAAAAGGGGCTACAGGCAGAGGATGTTGCCATCGCCTCATAATAAATAAGTGGTACATACAGGATGTACAGTACTGCAAATGATTGAAGAAGGTAGTTTAAATGTCAGATCGTGAAAGCGGAATCGTCAAATGGTTCAACAACTCTAAGGGATACGGATTTATCGAGCGCGATGCGGGTGATGATGTATTTGTTCATTTCCGGGCTATTCGAGGCGATGGATTTAAAACGTTAAAGGATGGTCAGAAAGTAGAGTTTGAGCTGATCGAAAGCCAGAAAGGCTTACAGGCTGATGATGTGAGTGTAGACGCCGAATAATCATAAAGAGCCAGTCATAATGACTGGCTCTTTTCGGTTCTATGGTGTGTTGTTTGTACGGCCACGTTCTTCGGCCGGCTTCAAATAAGTCCACCAGTAAATCACAGTGATTTTCCCCATCCCGGTTGCAACTGCTGTTGTATGTCCAG
>JALTRC010000095.1 GCA_026998145.1 Gammaproteobacteria bacterium | reverse complement strand
GTTATGGTGGCGCCGTGTTCCGTAACCGCTTTACAACATTTGGCCCCAAGCCGACCATTCCAGGTAATTTGCGCGCCATGACCGGTAATATCGGTTGTGATGATATTCCCGTTATTGCCGGTTTAACTGATGCGGCCAGCGGTTATAGCTGTACTGAAATTGACCAGGCTACCAAACCCTATCCAACACCGGTAGGCAAGGGTGTTATTAAAGCCAACTTTCCGGCGGTGGCGGCTAATTTGTATAACGCTGCCCCATTGCCTGCGCCATTACAGGGTAAGCCGGTTTTACCAGCCTTTAAAATGCTGGAACGTGATGGCGTAAGCATTGCGGTTATTGGTATTACAGCGGCGATCGTGCCACAACAGGCGGATGCATTTAATATCGGTTTGCGTTTTACCCAGGGCGTAGAAGAATTACCCGGCCTGATTAAGCAGGTAAAAGAGCTGGGTGCTGAAGTGATTGTGGTGCAGTCTGAACTGGGCCTGTCACAAAATATCAAGATCGCCCAGAGCTTTAAAGATATTGATGTTATGTATTCTGCCCATACTCACGAAGTGACCATGGGAGCCTTGCTGGTATCAAAAAATAAAGTCATAAAAACCACACCGGGTGCAGAACTATCATGGCGTGAACGTCATCAGTTAGCCCATGGTGCTGCTATTGTGGTTGAAACCAATCGTGATATGTATGTGGGTCGTTTAGATCTTGAAATGCGTCATGGTCGAGTGGTTGATTTTGACTGGGAAGCGATTCCGGTTGATGAATCGGTTGCACAGGATCCGGCTATGGCGGAACTGGTTGCGGCCATGGAAGAGGATTTTGTGGCTGGCAAAGACGGTATTGTAAAACGCCACAGTTTTCTGCCCGGTGGTTTCTTAAATCCCGCGACACAGGGTCTGCAATTAGTGGATGATCTGGATACGGTTGTGGGTTATACGGATACCTTATTGCTGCGCCATCATGTACTGGAAGATACGTTAAATAATTTCCTTGCGGATGCGATTTTAAATGTTACCAATAATGTGCCTGACGTGCGTAATGTACCCGGCTGGGAAAATGGTGTGGATATTTCCATGGCCAATGGTTTCCGTTTTGGTAATGCGGTACTGCCGGGTCAGGCAATTACATTACGTGATCTGTATACCTGGTTCCCGATTGCTCCAGCGGTGAATATTGCTGATTTTTCCGGTGCCTCCATCGAAAGCAGTCTGAACAAGATTCTAGGTGCGGTATTTGATCGTAATGCATTTATGCAACGTGGTGGCTGGTATGTGGGTCTGGCGAATATGGATCAGAAAATCGATCTGAAAAATCGTCCATTCTCCAGCTCCAGCGGCCGCATTGTTGAAACCAGTATTGGTGGCAAGCCTATCGATCCGGGTAAGCGTTATGTGTTTGCATCCTGCTACGGTCACGGAAATCCACTGGACGAAGTGTGTCGTACCAGCGGTGGTGCCAACTTCAAGTTTTTCCAGCTAGCCGATGCGGATGATTACAATAGTGAGATTACGCTGGCCGAGCCGGTTAACAAAGAAGCGATTATTACTGGCGCAAAAGTGAAGCAGGTAGCACCGGATAATTATTTGCATCCGGTTCATGCGCTGCGTCGTTATCTGGATAGCCTGCCGGATAATACGGTAACCGAA
>JALTRC010000094.1 GCA_026998145.1 Gammaproteobacteria bacterium | reverse complement strand
TTGAAAAAGCCATTGAAATGGCCAAGGCAATGACAGACAAGCCCACCATGATCTGCTGCAAAACCACTATCGGTTTTGGTTCACCTAACAAGGCCGGTTCTCATGCCTGTCACGGTGCGCCTTTAGGTGAAGAAGAAATTAATCTGACCAAAGCCGCCTTAGGCTGGGATCACGGTCCATTCGAAATACCGGATGATGTTTATGCAGGTTGGGATGCCAAAGATAAGGGCGCTAAAGCTGAAGCAGCATGGAATGAAAAATTTGCTGCCTATAAAGCAGCCTTTCCTGAGCTGGCCGCTGAGTATGAGCGTCGCATGGCCGGTGATCTGCCTGCTGACTGGGCGGCTAAATCTGCTGAGTTTATTGCCAAAACCAATCAGGAAGCCAAGAGTCCGGCAACACGTCAGGCTTCTCTGGCATCTATCGAAGCCTACTCTCCTGTTGTTCCTGAATTATTCGGTGGTTCCGCTGACCTGGGCTGTTCAAACCTGACAGAATGGTCAGGCTACAAGCCTATGATTACCAACGAAGACGCTAACTACATCAACTATGGTGTACGTGAATTCGGTATGTCAGCCATTATGAATGGTATTGCCCTGCACGGCGGCCTGATTCCTTTCGGCGCGACATTCCTGATGTTCTCGGAATATGCTCGTAATGCTCTGCGCATGGCGGCGCTGATGAAAATCCGCAGCATCTTTGTCTTTACTCACGATTCAATTGGTCTGGGTGAAGATGGTCCCACTCACCAGCCGGTTGAACAGATTCCAACCCTGCGTCTGATTCCAAACATGGCCGTATGGCGTCCCTGTGATGCGGTTGAATCAGCGGTTTGCTGGCAGCAGGCGATTGAGCGTAAAGATGGTCCATCTACGCTGATCTTCTCCCGTCAGGGTCTGCCCCATCAAACACGCAGCGATGCGCAGATTGCCGATATCACCAAAGGTGGTTACGTGCTGAAAGACTGTGATGGCACACCGGATGCCGTGATTGTGGCAACCGGTTCTGAAGTGGCGCTGGCAATGGATGCGGCTGAAGCTATGTCTGGCAAGAAGATTCGCGTGGTTTCCATGCCTTCAACCAATGTGTTTGAGGAGCAGGATGATGCATACCGTGCGGCGGTTCTGCCTAAGGGTGTGCCAACGGTTGCCGTTGAAGCCGCAACCACTTCATGCTGGTACAAGTATGCGGATGCGGTTGTCGGTATTGACCACTTCGGTGAGTCTGCACCTGCGGGCGAGCTGTTCAAGGAATTCGGCTTTACTGTTGAAAATGTTGTGAAAGCAGTAGAAAGCGTCCTTTAAAGTATTCCGCCTTTTGTAAAAGAGGCTATGTCATCCCCGCCTTTGCGGGGGTGACAAAATTGAAACAAAATTTTTTAAAATTAACCGAGGAAAAATATAATGGCTATTAAAGTAGGTATTAACGGTTTTGGTCGAATTGGCCGTATGGTATTCCGTGCTGTTTATAATGAATTTAAAGACATCGAAATCGTTGGTATCAACGATTTATTAGATGCTGACTACCTGGCATACATGCTGAAGTATGACTCAGTACACGGTCGTTTCGGCGGTGAAGTTTCTCACGAGCCAGGCGCCATGATTGTAGACGGCAAAAAAATCCGTTTAACAGCTGAGCGTAATCCTGCGGACCTGAAATGGAGCGAAGTGGGTGCAGACATCGTTATCGATTGCACCGGTTTCTTCTTAACAGAAGAAAGCTGTCAGGCACACATTGATGCGGGTGCTGGCAAGGTTGTTCAATCTGCACCTTCTAAAGATGGTACACCTATGTTTGTATACGGTGTTAACCACAATGAATATGCAGGTCAGAAAATTGTTTCTGCTGCTTCTTGCACAACTAACTGTCTGGCACCTGTTGCCAAGGTACTGAACGACAAGTGGGGCATCAAGCGTGGTCTGATGACAACGGTTCATGCTGCAACAGCCACACAGAAAACAGTTGATGGTCCTTCTATGAAAGACTGGCGCGGTGGTCGTGGTATTTTAGAAAATATCATTCCTTCTTCTACGGGTGCGGCTAAAGCGGTAGGCGTTGTTCTTCCAGAACTGAATGGCAAGCTGACTGGTATGGCTTTCCGTGTACCGACATCAGACGTATCGGTTGTTGACCTGACAGTTGAGCTGAATTCTGCAGCGGATTACGCTGATATTTGTGCAGCAATGAAAGCCGCTTCCGAGTCTGGTGACATGAGCCGTACTCTGGGTTACACCGATGAAAAAGTGGTTTCTACTGACTTCCGTGGCGTTGGTTTCTCTTCAATCTTTGATGCAGAAGCGGGTATTGCATTAGACGGTACTTTTGTGAAAGTTGTTTCATGGTATGACAATGAATACGGCTACACATGCAATATGATGCGTTTTGTTGAGCACGTAGCGGCTAATTAAGAATCTTTTGTCCGGGATCTGCATTGCCGCTCCCGGGTAAAACTTTTCTTGATTCATTTACAGGTTTTTATGAGCGTCTGTCATTCCCGAATGCTTTTGTCGGGAATCCAGAAACGATCGTAAAAACTTTCAAACTAAACAGAGTTTGAGATGACTTCTTTCTCTGTTTAGTTTTTTATCAGGATAGAATTATTTGTTAAATAAAAATTTAACAAATAGTTTTTACAGTTTAAACAATTTAGGAGTGAATCCATGTCCGTAATTAAAATGGTAGATCTGGATCTGGCCGGTAAGCGCGTGCTGATTCGTCAGGACTTAAACGTACCGGTTAAAGATGGCAAGGTAACCAGTGCCAAGCGAATTGAAGCATCAATGCCTACGATCAAACACTGTATCGAAGCCGGCGCAAAGGTGATGTTAATGTCTCACCTGGGTCGTCCAACAGAAGGTGAGCCGGCGGATGAGTTTTCATTACTGCCGGTTGCCAATTATTTAAGTGATGCGCTGGGCAAGGAAGTTAAGCTGGTTAAGGATTATCTGAACGGTGCCCCTGAAATGGCTGACGGTGAAGTGGTTATTTTAGAAAACTGCCGCTTTAACAAGGGCGAAAAGAAAAATGATGAGGAGCTGTCTAAAAAGTATGCAGCCCTTTGCGATGTGTTTGTGATGGATGCTTTCGGTACGGCTCACCGCGCTCAGGCATCCACTCACGGTGTCGCAAAATTTGCCCCCACCGCCTGTGCTGGCCCATTACTGGCTGGTGAACTGGAAGCACTGGGTAAGGCACTGGATAACCCTGCCCGCCCAATGGTTGCTATTGTTGGTGGTTCCAAGGTTTCTACCAAGCTGACGGTTCTGGAATCCTTGTCCAAAGTTGTGGACAAGCTGATTGTTGGTGGCGGTATTGCCAATACCTTTATTGCGGCTGAAGGTTATAACGTGGGTAAGTCTCTGTATGAGGAAGACCTGGTTGAAACCGCTAAAAAATTAAAAGCCGATGCCATTGCTAATGGCGGCGACATTCCTGTGCCTACGGATGTGGTTTGCGCAAAAGAGTTTGCAGAAACCGCCGAAGCAACATTGAAAAATGTTAGCGATGTTGCAGACGACGATATGATTTTTGATATTGGTCCGGATTCTGCGGCGGCCCTGGCTGAAGTTATCAAGACAGCCGGTACGATTGTATGGAATGGCCCGGTTGGTGTATTTGAGTTTGACCAGTTCGGCGAAGGCACTAAAGCCATTTCACTGGCGATTGCCGAATCTCCCGCCTTCTCTATTGCCGGTGGTGGTGACACCCTGGCAGCAGTTGATAAATATAATATTGCTGACAAAGTTTCCTATATTTCAACCGGCGGCGGTGCTTTCCTGGAATTCCTGGAAGGTAAGGAGCTGCCGGCGGTGGCGATTCTGGAAGAACGGGCCAGGGGCTAGAACAAACGCAAAGCCAGAGCCTCAAGGGCTTTGGCTTTATGCTGCCGGGATGCGGCATGTTTGACATTAATCAGTAAGAATTGAGGAGTTTCTACACTTGCGTAGAACAAAAATTGTAGCAACCCTGGGCCCTGCCACCGACGATCAGCAAACCATTGAGCGTCTGGTTGAAGCGGGTGTGGATGTTGTGCGGCTGAATTATTCCCATGGTAGTCATGAGGAGCAGGGGCGCCGAGTTGATCTGGTGCGTGCAGCGGCAGATAAATATGGACGAGTTGTTGGCGTGCTGGCTGATTTGCAGGGGCCAAAAATCAGAACCGAGCGTTTTGTTGATGGCAAGGTATACCTGACGGAAGGCGAAAAATTTTATCTGGATGCGGAAATGGATCCTTCGGCAGGTACAGTCGAAGGCGTTGGCATTACCTATAAAAGTTTGCCGGGTGATGTGAAGCCGGGTAATCGCCTGGTGCTGGATGATGGCCGCATGTTACTGGATGTTGATAATGTGGACGGTATGCGAATCAACTGTACCGTTGCATTATCCGGTTATCTTTCAGATAAGAAAGGTATTAACCTGCAGGGCGGCGGATTATCCGCACCGGCTTTAACAGAAAAAGATAAGGAAGATATAAAATCAGCAGCGGCATTACAGGCTGATTATATTGCCGTGTCTTTTCCCAAGTGTGCCGATGACATTAATCAGGCGCGCAAGCTATTAAGAGATGCGGGCGGCTACGGGGCCATAGTTTCAAAAATTGAAAGGGCAGAAGCCCTTGATAATATTGATGAAATCATTGATGCCTCGGATGCTATTATGGTCGCCCGGGGTGATCTGGGCGTGGAAGTGGGTGATGCGGAATTGCCGGCGATTCAGAAAGATCTGATTGCCCGCGCCCGCAGCATGGATCGTGTGGTGATTACTGCCACGCAGATGATGGAGTCGATGATCGATAACTCGATTCCAACCCGTGCAGAAGTATTTGATGTGGCCAATGCAGTGCACGATGGTACGGATGCGGTGATGCTGTCCGGTGAAACAGCGGCGGGTAAATACCCGGTTGAAACGGTGGAAGCCATGGGCAGAATCTGTGAATCAGCAGAGCAGCACCCCAGAGCAAAAATTTCCGATCATCGAATGGCCTTAACCTTTGAGCGGGTTGACGAAGCCATTGCCATGGCCACAATGTATACGGCGAATCATCTGGATGTGGATGGTATTGCGGCACTGACGGAATCCGGCTCTACGGTTTTATGGATGTCACGCATCAGTTCGGGTATCCCGATCTATGCCATGACGCGCCACCGGCAGACACGGCGTAAAGTCACCCTGTATCGCGGCGTATATCCAACCCGTATCGATTTTAGTCAGGTGGGTGATTACAATGTCAGCTCCACGGTGGCGGGTCTGCTGAAGGATAAAGGTATAGTCGAGGATGGAGACAGGATTATTATTACCCGGGGTGATTCTCTGGGTGATGAAGGTGGCGGCACCAATGCCATGAAGGTCGTTACCATCGGCAGTATTAAAGATTCACAAAGATAGGTGTGGTGTCGGTTGACTAACGTCACATCTGTTAACAGTTTTAAATTAACAAACCCTGTTTAAGGAGTAAAAATTATGGCTTTAGTATCATTACGCCAGTTACTGGATCATGCGGCTGAAAACAGCTATGGCATGCCAGCATTCAACGTTAACAATATG
>JALTRC010000093.1 GCA_026998145.1 Gammaproteobacteria bacterium | reverse complement strand
GTCTTTTATTTTTTCAAAATCTTCCGGTTCAATCACTAATGGCAGTTGCATGTTATTGGGTCTCAAAGTTCGGGGGAGATAACACTGAATTATGTGGTGTATCAGTGGTGTCAGTTTCGGGATAATCAAGGGTGTAATGGAGGCCGCGACTTTCTTTTCGTTGCATGGCGCAGCGGATAATTAAATCGGCCACCACGGCGAGATTTCGCAGCTCCAGTAAATCGTTATTGATTTTATAGTTGCCGTAATATTCTTCGATTTCTGACAGCAGTAAATCCACCCGGTGCTTGGCCCGTTGCAGACGTTTGTCGGTGCGTACTATGCCCACATAATCCCACATAAAACGGCGTAGCTCGTCCCAGTTGTGGGAGACCACTACGTCTTCATCGGAATCGGTAACCCGGCTTTCATCCCAGGGGCGAACGGTGTCCCAGTTGTGTTTTTGGCTTAGTTGCTGCTGGATATGTTTGCTGGCAGATTGTGAAAATACCAGACATTCCAGTAATGAATTACTGGCCATGCGGTTGGCGCCATGCAAGCCGGTAAAGGCGGTTTCGCCGATGGCATATAAATTTTCCACATCGGTGCAGCCGTTTAAATCTGTGTGCACACCGCCGCAGGTGTAGTGGGCGGCGGGTACCACAGGCACCGGCTGTTTGGTGATATCCATACCCAGTTCCTTGCAGCGTGCATAAATGGTGGGAAAGTGGGAGCGGATAAATGCCGCCGGTTTGTGGCTGATGTCCAGATACATACATTCGGCGCCCAGGCGTTTCATTTCATGGTCGATGGCGCGGGCGACGATATCCCGGGGTGCCAGTTCGGCGCGTTCATCAAACCTGTCCATAAAGCGCTGGCCATCCGGCAGCAGCAATTTGCCACCTTCACCGCGCAGGGCTTCGGTGAGCAGAAAGGATTTGGCTTCCGGGTGATATAAACAGGTGGGGTGGAACTGCATGAATTCCATATTGGCCACCCGGCAGCCGGCACGCCAGGCCATGGCAATGCCATCGCCGGTGGCACCGTCCGGGTTGCTGGTGTACAGATACACCTTGCTGGCGCCGCCGGTGGCCAGCACCACGCTGCGGGCCTGAAAACTTTCCACGCAATCTTTCTGCTTGTTATAGGCGTAGGCGCCGATGCAGCGGTTGTGATCCAGCCCCAGCTTGCCGCCGGTAATTAAATCGACCGCATTGTGATGATTAAAAATTTCAATATTGTCGCTGTGCAGGGCGTGATTGAGCAGGGTGGTTTCTAGCGCCTTGCCGGTAGCATCGGCTGCATGAATCACCCGCCGGTAACTGTGGCCGCCTTCCCGGGTGAGGTGCCAGGTTTTCTGGCCTTCCTTGCTTAGGTCTGACGTAAAGGGGACACCCAGATCCGCCAGCCACTGAATATTTTCCGGGCCTTTCTCAACGGTAAAGCGTACCGCTTCTTCATTACACAGGCCGGCACCCGCATTGAGCGTGTCTTCAACATGGGATGCAAATGAATCATCTGGCCGCAATACGGAAGAAATTCCCCCCTGGGCATAATAAGTGCTGCTGGCGGTTTCCGGCCCTTTGGCGATCACAGCGACCTTTACGGATGGGGGTAGACGCAGCGCCAGGCTTAATCCTGCTGCGCCGCTACCAATAATGAGAACCTCGTGGCGAAATGATTGTCTATTGTTGGAATTATTGGTCATGTAATTGGATTGGAGTCTTTATGTCAGTATGTGAATCGGGTATGGTTCTGCCTTCACGCGTGTTGGATGTTACACCAATTCCGCGTTCCAAAGCCAAGCGAACTAAGCAGGCAACACAAAGTCATAACAGACAGGCAGGGGTAAAACCCTGTGGAGGGCAGGCCCAGATGGGCGAGAGAGAGATCGATCAGGCACTGGTAGAGCGGGTGCAGCAGGGTGACAAGCATGCATTCGATATTCTGGTACAGAAGTACCAGCTACGGGTGATGAAGCTGGTGGCCCGCTTTATGCGCAACCCGGACGATGTGCAGGATGTGGCCCAGGAGGCTTTTATTAAAGCCTATCGTGCCCTGAAGAACTTTCGTGGTGACAGTGCTTTTTATACCTGGTTGTATCGGATCGCCATTAATACCGCGAAGAATCATCTGGTTGCTGCCAAGCGTCGAGCAACGGATTCGGCGGTTGATGCCCAGGATGCAGAACAGTATGACAATGGTGAATGGCTGCGGGAATATGGCACCCCGGAGCGTGAATTGCTGGCCAGTGAAATTAAGCAGGTCATACACGACACCATCAGCCAGTTGCCCAGTGATCTAAAAGAAGCCATCACGCTTCGGGAAATGGAAGGCCTGAGTTATGAAGAAATTGCCGCGGTGATGGATTGCCCTATCGGCACCGTACGTTCACGGATTTTCCGTGCACGTGAGGCCATTGATCAGCAGTTAAAGCCACTGCTGGATCAGAAGTAAGAGGTGAATGTAATGAATCAGCGTAACGAAAATATATCTGCATTACTGGATAACCAGCTCGATGAGCAGGAATTACAGTCTTTTATGCAGGATTTAAAAAGAGACCTTGTGGCCGATGGTGAAACCGTACAGCGTTATCAGATGATAGGTGAAGTGATGCGTGGCGAGATGGATGAGACAGCCTTTATGGATATATCCGCAGCGGTTCACCGGGCGGTTGAACAGGAGCCGGCGCTGGCTGAAAGCCCGCTGGCAGCGCCTAAAGCGAAAGCGCCGGTATTGAATTTATCCGCATGGTTGAAGCCTTTATCCGGCCTGGCCATTGCCGCTTCTGTTGCCATGATTACCGTGGTGAGTTTGCAGACCGTTAAGAATGAATCGGCGCAGGATATGGCTCAGCCCGTTGCGCAGCTTGCCCCTTCAGCGGCAATTACGCCGGTTAATCAGCAGTTCGCCCAGCATGTGCGGGTAGCATCAACCGCGCCGCTAAAACCCACGGCAGAGCAGAATGAGCAGCTCAATGAATATCTGATCAACCACGCGGGCCAGTCCAGTATGCAGGGCGTTATGCCTTATGTGCGGGTGATTAACCTGTCATCAGGAGCTGATCAGTAAAATGCCTTTCTGGCTTTTTGCCTGTTTGTCTATTGTCAGTTTGTCGCTCCATGCCGAAGAGCTGGATCACTGGCTGGAGAAAATGCAGCAGGCCACCATGCATAGCAACTACGAAGGTACTCTGATTATCCGCCAGGATGATCATATGCAGACCCTGCGAGTCCGGCATGGCATGGATGACAGGGGCATGTGGGAGACCCTGGATTCCCTGAATGGTGAAGCCCGCAAAATCACCCGCGCCAATGGTCGGGTAATTACGGTGTTTCCCGAGCGCAAGCTGCTGACCATCAGCCGCTATTCCCTGTCTTCTCCCATGCACCCCCAGCTACCCAATGATCGTGAGAAATTCCGTCAGTATTACCGCTTGAAGCTGGCCGGGCAGGAGCGGATTGCCGATAAACTGGCGCGCATCCTGGATGTTACACCGGTTGACCAATACCGTTATGGTTACCGATTCTGGCTGGCGGAAAATTCCGGCCTGTTGCTGAAATGTGATCTGAAAGAACCGGATGGCAATATCATTGAGCAGCTAATGTACAGCAGCCTGACCCAGCTGGATCAGCCGCCACCGCAAAGCCGTTTTGATGATGATAAAGATTTTCATGTGATTAATATGGATGAGAAGCGGGTGGATTTGCCGTCCAGCCCGGTAAAAATTGCCCGGCTGCCAGCGGGTTTTGAGCTGATGCAGGCAAGCCGTCAGCCCGCCATTCATGGCAAGGGTGATGTTTATCATCTTGTGTATTCGGATGGTATGGCCAGCGTGTCCATCTTTATGCAGCAAAAGGCCGCGAATAAGGCCGCTCTGGAAGGGCAGTCCCGGATGGGAGCGGTCAATGTTATGGTGCGGCCGCTGGGTGAGTATCAATTAACCGTTATGGGTGAAGTGCCAATGGCAACCATTGAAATGATGGCCCAGTCCGCTTCATTGAAAGCCAATGATTGAAGAAACAGCATTCGTTGTGGCGGTAGAGGATGAGCAGATTTTATGCCAGACCCAGCGGCGTTCGGCCTGCCATTCCTGCTCGGTTAAACAGGGCTGCGGCACGTCTGTACTGGCAAAGGTGGTGGGGCAGCGTAGCTCCCAGATTACCCTGCCGAAAACGCAGAATGTTACGGATGTAAAAGTTGGCGACGAGGTGGTGCTGGGCATAGAGGAAAATGCTCTGGTGCAGGGATCTTTGCTGGTGTACACCTTACCCCTTATTATGATGATTGCCGCGGCGCTGCTGGCTCAGTTATGGGCTGAGTCTCAGGGAATCGTCAGCGAGCTGCCGCAAATTCTGTCCGCGCTGGGCGGTTTTTCCATCTCCCTTTTGCTGGTTCGTTACTGGCTTAATAAAAGTGCTTTAAAACAGCATATTCAACCCCATATCCTACGCATTAAACACACATCTACGGGTGCCCGTGATACTATTCTGGCGCCCTGAATATTACTGATTTTCGTGGAGATTTACCCGATGCCATCTTGTATGTATCGATTGTTTGGTTTTATTGTTCTTCTGGTTGCACTGTCATCGACCAGTTATGCCCGCTCTTTACCGGATTTTGTGGATCTGGTTGAAGATAACAGCCCGGCGGTGGTGAATATCAGTACCACACAAAAAATAGATGCCAGCTCCTGGCAGAATATTCAGATTCCGCAACACGGGGATCTGGGTGAATTATTTAAAAAGTTTTTCAATGATGGCCATGGATCACAGGGGCAGATGCCCGCGCCGCCACAGGATGCCAAATCTCTGGGATCCGGTTTTATTCTTTCCGAGGATGGCTACATACTGACCAATCACCATGTGATTGAAAATGCTGATGAAATTATTGTGCGCCTGAGTGATAAGCGCGAACTTAAGGCGGATCTAATCGGCAGTGATAAATATTCGGATATTGCCCTGCTCAAGGTGGATGCGGATGATCTGCCGGTGGTGGAAATCGGCAGCTCTGAAAAAATGAAAGTGGGCGAGTGGGTGCTGGCCATTGGCTCACCATTCGGTTTCGATCATTCAGCCACCGCAGGTATTATCAGCGCCAAGGGCCGCAGCCTGCCATCGGCCAACTATGTGCCCTTTATTCAAACGGATGTGGCCATTAACCCGGGTAATTCCGGCGGGCCTTTATTTAATCTGGATGGCAAGGTCATTGGCGTGAATTCACAGATTTACAGCCGCACCGGCGGTTTTATGGGGCTGTCTTTTGCAATCCCCATAGAAGTGGCCATGGAAGTGGTGGAACAGATTAAAACCAAGGGCAGTGTATCCCGCGGCTGGCTGGGGGTTTATATTCAGGAAATCACCCAGGAACTGGCGCAGACCTTCGGGCTGGATAAGCCGGTGGGGGCGCTGGTTTCACAGGTGATTAAAAATAGCCCGGCGGAAAAGGCCGGCCTTAAGGCGGGGGATGTGATTCTGTCATTTAATGGCACAAGGATTATTGACTCATCCAATCTGCCGCCACTGGTGGGCCGCGTTCCGGTGGGTGAAACAGCCAAACTGAGAATCC
>JALTRC010000092.1 GCA_026998145.1 Gammaproteobacteria bacterium | reverse complement strand
ATTTTAAATAATTAATTTCTTTTAATGATGGCTGAAATGGCTGAGGGAAATTATCGTCAACGGCATAGGCATGGGGTGCATCATAAAAGATCAGACTCATAAAAGGCTTTTGTCTGTTCTGATGTTCAATAAACTGGATAAACTGCTGGGTAATATAACGATCCCGATCAATGACTTTTTTACCCGGTGTTTTTTCAGGAATTTGAGTTTTAATATCTGAAAAAATGGTTCGATCAAACTCAGGGCTGGTCAGTCGTGCACTGGCAAAAAAACGAAAATCATAATTGCGCTGCTGTAATTCCTGAATCAGCACCGAGCCAGACTGGTTTCGTAAGGCGCTGTGCCAATAATTGCCAATCATGCCCGAGAAAAGACCAAACATACCAAATCGAGTGGCATTACCCGAACTGATATGATTTTCAAATACCAGCGCGTTTTGGGAAAACCGGTACATATTAGGACTTATTTGTGCTGACAACATATCAAAGCGCCATGAATCGAGCACAATAAAAATAATATTCAACGGCGGGGTATCCCGATTGCATTGTAGTTTATGTTTAGGGTAAAACAGGGAAAAATCAGCTTGAGTCGTTTTAGCTGAGTGGGCAATATTGGCGGCTTCCGCATCACTAAGGGGATAAAGTTTCCGGGCTGTTATGGCTATAGGCCATGGTAGCAGTGAAACCATTTTAAGTATGGATACATCATGCCGCGCATCTGCGCGTATATGCCATAGCTGGCCAGTAATGAGAATACTCAGGATAAAAATGGCAAGTTTTCTGCCATATAAAAAAGCGTGCTTATTTATTATTTTATTAATCAGCTGAGCAATCAGTATTTCAGTAATAAAAACCAGCAGCGTTGCACCCAGCATCAGCAAAAAATTGATGGGGTCAAATACAAATATTTCAGCCGCTGCGCCCTGGCTTAGAAATCCCCAGATAACCCCATTTAAATGAAACCGATAGAGGGCGAAAATTTGCACATCAATTTGAATAAGAACAACAAGCCCGGTAAAAAAAATAATTGAGAGTATTCGGATTAATCTTGTGGACGGGCAGAACCAGCCGCAGATCAACAGGGGCAGGGCAAGGAAAAAACTTAGAAAAACAAAGTGGCCAAATGACTGTATAAACCAGTAAATTTTAGGCCATAGGGCATCAGGCCAGTAGCCAATGGTGGGATATTGCTGGGCCAATAACACCAGAATCAGAGCATTTGCCAGGCTATACCATAATAACCACCGGCGTAGCTGGTGACGATTCAGGGCACTTTCAGTCATTTATCGGGACTCCTTCCCATGCTTTTTTAAAATGTATGACGGGGAATCATTTAGTCAATCGTCTGACAAAAAAATTCAAAACAGACTGAGCTTTTTGAATGGGGAGAGGAAATAAAGCAGCAACAACCTGTTAACAAGGCTAAGAAGGTCTTGATAACGGCCTTTAAATTCGCATTATCAGCGGCCTTATGACATAATCTCGCCTCGATTAAACCCGCCCTGATGCGGGTTTTCACTGTTAATAACGGGTATTTAACGAAACATTATGGCTCTAATCGTACAGAAATATGGTGGCACTTCCGTTGGCACCATTGAGCGTATTCAGGCGGTTGCCGACCGTGTTATTGCCAAGGTCAAACAGGGTAATCAGGTGGTTG
>JALTRC010000091.1 GCA_026998145.1 Gammaproteobacteria bacterium | reverse complement strand
CAGAGTATCCACCTGATCCAGCGCCGCATAAGCGGGAGTTGGCGCCAGCAGGTTCCATAATTTATGCCAGGGACTATTGGATACAATGGTATAGCCACTGAGTTTGCCACTGAGGGAAACGGTTTTATCACCGCCGCCACCGCCACCACAGGCACTTAATACCAGCGCCACTGCCGCCCCGACGAGGGGTAATCCAAACTGCTTCATCCTATCCTCCATTTATGCATTATCTATGCTGTAGGAAGGTAATATATTTTTGCGAAAAGTCATTGCCTTTAATCAAAAAAACTGGGATTTATCATTATAATTCTCTCCGCCCCAACCTATGCACTGCTTTAGCCAGGTCAACGCACAATATCTGTGCAAAAAAACACATCAATCATCCTGCGAAATAGAGACAGCCTATCGCTCTATACAATTATTTAAAGAAGCTCTGACTTCCCATAACTAGTGATTTTATTTTTCGTATGCACTACAATCGGGCGCTTATTCGGGCCGAATGAGTGCATTAAAACTGATTATGCCCCGAAGAAGCGCACCCAGGATTCCGGCATAGAAGCGGAACAATAAATGGCTGCACTCTGGCAAACACTATAGGTAATCTCAAACATGCAATTTAAGAAAACCGTCGCTTATACCTCATCATTACTCCTTATCTCTGCTCTCTTTCCGTCGCTGGCACTGGCTGCCGACAGCATGAATGGCGCAGACACCGCCTGGATTATGACATCCACCGCGCTGGTGCTATTTATGACACTGCCGGGGCTGGCGCTGTTTTACGGCGGCCTGGTGCGATCCAAAAATGTGCTGTCTGTACTCATGCAATGTTTCGCCATCGCCGGTGTGGCTTCCATTTTATGGTTTGTGGCCGGTTATAGCCTGGCCTTCGGGGAAGGCAATGCCTGGATTGGGGATATGAGTAAAGCCATGCTGGCCGGTGTGGGTCGGGATACGCTTTCCGGCAGCATTCCCGAGTCCCTGTTTATGATGTTCCAGATGACCTTTGCCATTATTACCCCGGCGCTGATTATCGGCGGCTTTGCCGAGCGTATGAAATTCTCTGCCATGCTGCTGTTTAGCGGTGTCTGGCTGATGCTGGTGTATGTGCCAGTCACCCACTGGGTATGGGGTGGCGGCTGGCTGGGTGAAATGGGCGTATATGATTTTGCCGGCGGCATAGTGGTACATATTACCGCCGGTGTAGCGGCGCTGGTGGCAGCCATGGTGCTTGGCCCCCGCAAGGGTTTTCCCGGCACGCCCATGATGCCCCACAATATGACCATGACCATTGCCGGCGCCGGTATGCTGTGGGTGGGCTGGTTCGGCTTTAACGGCGGCAGCGCCCTGGCTTCCGATGGCAATGCCTCCATGGCCATACTGGCCACTCATATTTCTGCTGCCACCGGCGCCATGACCTGGCTGGTGATTGAATGGATTCGTTTCGGCAAGCCCAGCGCCCTGGGAGCCGTTACCGGCATGGTGGCCGGCCTTGGCACCATCACACCCGCATCCGGCTTTGTTGGCCCCGGCGGGGCCCTGATTATCGGCCTGCTGGCCGGTAGCATCTGTTTTGTGGCCACCCAGTATATTAAACGTGTGCTGAAAATTGACGATTCACTGGATGTGTTCCCGGTTCACGGGGTGGGTGGCATTCTGGGC
>JALTRC010000090.1 GCA_026998145.1 Gammaproteobacteria bacterium | reverse complement strand
CTTCTTTCATTTCGTATGCGCAGGGCAGGCCGCCAACGCCTGCACCCATAATTACAATGTGAGCCATAATGCTTTCCTTCATTTTGAATGAACTGTTATAACCATTATAAATACAGCATAAACTGAGCCAGTTTTAATAAATCAAGTAAAAACAATAGGATAGGAATATGGTAGAAAGCTGTAAAGATATTAGTTCTGTATTTCATGTCATTTTTGGCATATTCTTATTCGAAGATTGACAAAAATGACAACCCCCTATGATTAATAT
Source organism: Gammaproteobacteria bacterium (assembly GCA_026998145.1). Lineage (GTDB taxonomy): Bacteria > Pseudomonadota > Gammaproteobacteria > SZUA-229 > SZUA-229 > JALTRC01. The sequence continues at coordinate 13,539 of JALTRC010000090.1, read as the reverse complement.
CAAAGACATCCAGCAAAAAACCTTTGTGAATGAATTCCTGAATAGTTACAGTGATCCAGCCATTTTACTGGATCGTGATTATCATATTGTGGCCGCCAATAGCGCCTATCAAGCCCAGTATGCCTATGAAGAGGATGGCAAAAAGCATTGTTATGAAGTTTCCCACCATTACACCAAGCCCTGTGATCTGGCCGGCGAAACCTGCCCCTTAAAAGAATGTTTAAGCAGTAATGAAACCGAGCGTTCCCTGCATGTGCATCACACAGAATTTGGCGCGGAGCATGTGGATGTGCAACTATCCCCGATTCGTGATGAGGATGGAGAAATCGCCTATTTTCTGGAAACCATGTCACCCATCAAGTGTGCCAGTACACAGCCACAGTCGGAGGGTATGGTAGGGCGGTCCATTGCCTTTAATACATTGCTGGAGCTGATTCAGCGGGTTGCCTGTAGTGATGTGAGTGTATTGCTGCAGGGGGAATCAGGTACAGGCAAGGAACTGGTCGCTGAAGCGATACATAAAGCCAGCAATCGCTCTAAAGGGCCCTTTGTACCGGTGGATTGCTCCGGCCTGACTGAATCCTTATTTGAAAGTGAATTATTCGGCCATGAAAAGGGCGCTTTTACCGGCGCCCAGAGTCGCAAAATCGGTCTGGTGGAAGCGGCCAGTGGCGGCACTCTGTTTCTGGATGAAACCGGCGACATCCCCAAAAACCTGCAAACCAAATTATTACGCCTGCTGGAAACCGGCAGCTTTCGCCGGGTGGGCGGGGTGGAATCCCTGAAAGCCAACTTCCGGCTAATTACGGCAACCCATTGTAATCTACGGGAAATGGTAGAAGCAGGAGATTTTCGCAAGGATTTATATTATCGCATCAGTGCCTTCCCGGTGCATTTACCCGCCTTGCGAGAACGGGTAGAAGATATACCCCTGCTGATTAACTCTATTCTCAAGCGTTATTACGGGGAAATAAATTTTACCGTAGAAGATGACGCCATGAAGCAGCTACAGGCTTATCAATATCCGGGCAATATTCGCGAGCTGGGAAATATTATTCAGCGGGCAGCACTGATGGCTGATGGTGATGTGATAAAGGCTCAGCATTTGCCGGAGGAATGTTGCAGTGATCTGGATGAGGGAGATAAAACCTGTTTTTCCAAACTGGTGACTTTAAAGGAACTGGAACAGAAATATTTGCTTTGGGCGGTGACCCGTTATCAGAACAAGGCTGAGCTGGCGAAAAATCTGGGCATTAGTGAGCGGACTTTGTATCGTAAGCTGGAGTCGATTGAGCATTGATTGCTTCTTAATGAATCCCCCCTCGTTCCCCCCTTTTTCAAAGGGGGGAGGTTGTTGCTGTTTGTGTTTGAGTATTTAACAAGGATTTCACAGCTAAATTTCTCCTGTGTTTTCATTTCGGCTCCTATGAGTCACAGGAAACAAAGTGACTCCCCTCTTTGAAAAAGAGGGGCCGGGGGAGATTGAGCTTTTGGCTGTTTAAAATCATGAATCCCCCTCAATTCCCCTTTTTCAAAGGGGGAGGTTATTGCGGATTGTGTTTGCGTATTTGATAACGGGCATTTCACAGTTAAATTTTTTCTGTGTTTTCATTTCGGCTCCTATGAGCCGCAGGAAACAAAGTGACACCCCTCTTTGAAAAAGAGGGGCCGGGGGAGATTGGGCTTTTGGCTGTTTAAAATCATGAATCCCCCTCAATTCCCCTTTTTCAAAGGGGGAAGTGATTGCCATATTTAACAAAGCCAAACCCCGTCAAAAAAACAGCCTGTTTGCCACAGTCGGCAGGCAACTTATGTCATACTGGCCAGCCTGAAAAATCACCCTTTATATGCTTCATGTCAGCCGCCAGAAAACGCAAGAAAACCCCTGCCAAAAAACAATCTGCCCCTAAAGCATCCGCGAATAAAAAACCGCAGCGCCGTAAAAGCCCGGCCAGAAAAAAAGCCTCCCGCAAAAAAAATGCCCGTTCCTGGAAGTCGCCTGTTCTGTCTTTTTCCATTGTCCTGCTGCTGATTGCCGGCGCCTATATTGCCTATCTGGATCACCGGGTCACAGAGAAATTTGCCGGTAAAATCTGGTCGCTGCCATCCTATGTATATGCCCGCCCGCTGGAATTGTATGTGGGCCGTTCGATTTCCGTGCCCCAGTTATTACAGGAGCTGAAGCTGGCCAATTATAAAAAGCACGATCAGGCGCCCAGTCTGCCGGGGCAATACCGGCAGCTGGATTACCATCATTTTCAGCTGATCTCCCGGGAATTTGCCTTTGCTGATGGCATGGAGCCATCCCGTTTTGTGGATATTCAGATTCGCCAGTCCCGCATTGTGGCTTTGCAGGATGGGAACAGTGGTCAGCCGCTGGATTTATTGCGTCTGGACCCGGCCCGTATTGCAGGTATCTATCCCAGTCAGGCACGGGATCGTCAGTTGGTGCGGCTGGCGGATGTGCCCGACGCACTGGTGCTGGCGCTGGTGTCGGTGGAGGACCGGCGCTTTTACCAGCACTGGGGGGTGGATCCCATTTCCATTGGCCGGGCTCTGCTGGCCAATATCACCGCCGGTGAAACCGTGCAGGGTGGCAGTACCTTGACTCAGCAGCTGGTAAAAAATCTGTTTCTGTCTTCCGAGCGCAGCCTGTGGCGCAAAATCAATGAAGCCATTATGGCGCTGATGCTGGAGCTGCATTACGACAAGTCGCTGATTCTGGAAACCTATATCAATGAAGTCTATCTGGGGCAGAATGGGGCCTCGGCGATTCACGGTTTTGCTCTGGCCAGCCAGTTTTATTTTGCCAAGCCCTTAAATCGCCTCAGTGTGGATCAGCTGGCGCTGCTGGTGGGGCTGGTTAAAGGTGCCTCCTGGTATGATCCCCGCCGTCATCCTCAGCGGGCCTTGCAGCGGCGCAATCAGGTGCTCAAGCATATGCTCAAGGAGCAGGTCATCGGCGATGAGCAATATGCGGAACTATTGCGCCAGCCCCTCAAAGTGGTGGATAAGGCGGCGACTTACAGTAATCGTTTTCCGGCCTTTATTGATCTGGTGATGCGGCAGCTGAAACAGGATTATGCGCCGGAGGATTTGCAATCAGCCGGTTTGCGCATCTTTACCAGTCTGGACCCCATGGCCCAGCTGGCGGCGGAAAAATCCGCCAGCCGTATTATCCCGGCACTGGAAAAAAGCCGTCAGCAGGTGGAGCAGTTGCAAACGGCGGTGCTGATTGCATCCCCCAATAACGGGGAGATTCAGGCGCTGCTGGGGGATCGTAATGGACTGGCTTCCGGTTTTAACCGGGCGCTGGATATTCAGCGGCAAATCGGCTCGCTGATTAAACCGGCTATTTATCTGGCGGCCTTGCAGCAGGGCAAATATACCCCGGCCAGTCTGCTGGATGATTCACCTTTGCGTATGCAGGGGCGGGATGGCTCCATCTGGAATCCGCAAAATTATGACAAGCAATATCTGGGGCAGATTCCTCTGGCGCGGGCGCTGGTGGAATCCCGCAATGTGCCCACAGTGCGGCTGGGGCTGGATGTGGGTTTGAAGGACATAGTGGCCACTCTGAAGAATCTGGGGCTGAATAAAAAAATCCCCCCGTATCCTTCCATTATGCTGGGGGCGCTGGACCTGTCCCCCATGGAGGTGGCGAGTATCTATCAGACTCTGGCGGCACGGGGTTTTCATATTCCTTTGCGGGCGATTCGGGATGTGGTCAATAGTCAGGGTGAGGTGCTTAAGCGTTATCCCATTGATATTGCCCAGACCCTGGATGAGCGGGCGGTTTTTCAGATTAACCAGTTGCTGCATCTGGTTACCACAAGGGGCACGGCCCGCTATTTGAAAAATCGCCTGGACGTGGATGTGGCCGGCAAAACCGGCACCACTGATGATTTGCGGGATAGCTGGTTTGCCGGTTTTTCCGAGGATCGGCTGGCAGTGGTATGGCTGGGGCGGGATGATAATCAGGGTACCGGCCTGACCGGCGCTGCCGGCGCCCTGCGATTGTGGGCCGATATTATGCAGCAGATTCCCCTGCAATCCCTGCAACTAAGCCTGCCGGAAGCCATGGAAATGCACTGGATTGACTGGCAAAGCGGCGGATTATCTGAACAGGGCTGCAAGGCTGGGGTAGAATTAGCCTTTTTACCCCATAGTCAACCAAGCCAGAGAGCCACATGCAGCACACCGTCTATTTTCGAGCGTTTAAAAAGTCTGTTCAAATAATGGCCTGCGCCTTATTACTGAGCCAGCTGAGTGGCTGTAGTATGCCGGTTTGCTGCGGGCCGCCGCCTGCCTCGGATCCACTGGAGCAGCTGAATCGCGCCGATCGTATTGATTCGCCGGTCATGGCAACTTTGCTGCAACAGGCCGATGAGCGCATCGGCCAGCAGCAATGGTCGCAGGCCGCATCCATATTAGAACGTGCCCTGCGTATCAATAGCCGCCAGGGGGAAGTCTGGTCGCGGCTGGCGCTGGTGTCCTTGCAGCAGGGCAGGTTCAAACAGGCCATTGAGCGGGCGCGCCGTTCCAGTTCCTATGCGGGGGATAATAAAGCCCTGCTGGGTGCCAACTGGCAGCTGATGGCGCAGGCCTATGAACAGCTGGGACAGGAGGAAAAGGCACAGCAGGCGCGGCAGAAAAGTCAGCAATACCGGGAGAGCTGGTTTTAATGGAAGCGGCGCAACTGCTGGGCAATGAAGGCCCGTTTAAAGAAAAGCTCAAGGGTTTTATTGCCCGGCAGGGACAGCAGCAGCTGGCCGGAGCCATTGAGCAGGTGCTGGATCAGCAGCAGGTGCTGGTGGCCGAGGCGGGCACGGGTATCGGCAAGACCTTTGCCTATCTGGTGCCGGCTTTATTGTCCGGCCGGAAAACCCTCATCTCCACCGGCACACGCCATTTGCAGGATCAGCTCTACCACCGGGATTTGCCGGTGGTTATGGATGCACTGGATATTCAGCTGCCCGTATCCCTGCTGAAAGGACGCTCCAATTACCTGTGTCTGCACCGTATGAAAATCGCCTCGGATCAGGGTTATCTCACCCCGGAAACTCAGCAGCATTTGCAGCAGATTCGCCGCTGGAGCAAGGCCACCGGCAGTGGTGATATTGCCGAAGTCGCCGAAGTCAGCGAAGATGCCCGCGCCTGGCCGCTGGTCACATCCACATCCGATAATTGTCTGGGGGCAGAATGCCCCGACTGGAGCGACTGCTTTGTGGTCAAGGCGCGCCGCGCCGCTCAGGAAGCGGATGTGGTGGTGATCAACCACCATTTGCTGCTGGCGGATATGGCCATCAAGGAAGAAGGTTTCGGGGAGCTGCTGCCCAGCGCCGAGGCCTTTATTATTGATGAGGCTCACCAGCTACCGGAAACCGCCGCGCGCTTTTTTGGCCGCGCCATCAGTTCCCGTCAGCTGAAAGGTCTGGCCACGGATATAGTCGCCGAGCAGCTGCGGGATGCGCCGGATATGGGGGATCTGCGGGATCTGGCCGATGAATTAAAACTGGCCACGCAAAACTTCCGGCTGGCGCTGGGAGCCGACAAACAGCGTCAGGCATGGCAGGAGATTGCCGGGCAAACGGCTCTGCAAAAAAGTCGCAATCAGTTACAGGACACCCTGCAGGAGCTGGCCGCCAATCTGGAACTGGCCGCCGAGCGGGGCAAGGGGCTGGAGCAGTGTTACCAGCGTTGTTTACAGTTGCAGCAAATGCTCGGCAACTACGGCGAGGATACGGGGGAGCAGGCCTATATTTACTGGTATGAAACCTATTCTCAGGGCTTTGTGCTGAATATGACGCCGCTGGATGTGGCTGGCCTGTTCCGCAGCCAGCAGCAATCCTTAAACGGCAGCTGGGTGTTTACCTCGGCCACCTTGCAGGTGGGGCGGGATTTCAGCCACTTTGCCGGCAGTCTGGGGCTGGAGGATTACCAGCAGGGCTATTTTCAAAGTCCTTTCGATTACCCCCGTCAGGCGCTGATGTATATTCCCCAGGGACTGCCGGAACCCAATAGCCGGGATTACACGGAGCAGCTGATTGAGCAGGTGATTCCCCTGTTGAATGTCAGCGGTGGCCGTGCCTTTTTGCTGTTTACCAGCTACCGCGCCCTGAATGAAGCGGCGCGTCTGTTGCAGGATCGCATTGATTTTCCCATTCTGATTCAGGGTTCCCAGCCCAAGCATCAGCTGCTGGAGGATTTCAAGGACAGCGGCAATGGTGTGCTGCTGGGCACCGGCAGTTTCTGGGAAGGGGTGGATGTGCGGGGTGAAGCCCTGTCGTTTGTGATGATCGACAAGCTGCCTTTTGCCTCCCCCGGTGATCCGGTCATGCAGGCGCGTCTGGATGCCATCAAGCATCAGGGCGGCAATGCCTTTATGGATTATCAACTGCCCCAGGCGGTGATTGCATTAAAGCAGGGGGCGGGCCGGCTGATTCGGGATGTATCCGATCACGGTGTGCTGATGCTCGCCGACCCCCGGCTGTATTCCAAACAATACGGCAAGCTGTTTTTAAGCAGTCTGCCCAATATGTCCTTAACCCGGGAGTTTGCCGATGTGTGTGACTTCTACCAGTTTCAGGCACAACAACAAGCATGAAAATACTCGCCCTTGATACCGCCACCGAAGCCTGCTCCGCCGCCCTGCGCATAGGCAATGAAAGCCTTGAGCGTTTTCAGCTGGCACCCAGAGAACACACCCGGCTGATTCTGCCCATGGTGCAATCCCTGCTGGATGAAGCAGGCATCACCATCGCGCAACTGGATGCCATTGCCTTTGGCCGCGGCCCCGGTTCCTTTACCGGCGTACGCATTGCCACCGGCGTGGCACAGGGGCTGGCCTATGGGGCGGATCTGCCGGTGGTGCCGGTATCCACCCTGGCATCCATTGCCCAGTACGCCTGTAACCAACAGCAAAGCGAAAAAGTGCTGGCCGCCATTGATGCGCGCATGGGCGGGGTTTACTGGGGTTGTTATGCTCTGGTGGAAAAACACTCGGCATCCAATAAGGATGACGCAGAGCCGTTGATGGTGTTGCAGGGTGAAGAAAAGGTCAGCGCGCCAACTGAAGTATCACTGCCGGATAATGCAAAATGGACAGGCGCCGGTTCCGGCTGGAAGGCCTATGTAAAAGAGCTGTCACATCTGGGGGAACAGGTGGTGTCGCAATATGGCGATTATTTACCCCATTCAGCCACCATTGCCCAACTGGCACATGGGGCTTTTGCCCGGGGTGAATATGTGGAAGCGGCTTTGGCCATGCCGGTATATTTGCGGGATGATGTGGCGAAAAAGAAAGCGGAGCAGAAAAAAACAGGGGGATAAAAATGGCAATATCGCAGCAAAAAAATACAATGAAATATTTATGGTTGAGTGTGTTTTTTAGCACACTAATATGGTCGGGTGTTCACCCAAAAGATTCTTTTACCTGGTTTCTCGAAGTGGCGCCTGCACTGATTGCTATAGTGGTTCTGGTTTTTACTTATCAATCTTTTCGGTTAAGCACACTGGCTTATATATTAATTTTAATTCATGCCATTATTTTGATGGTTGGCGGACATTATACCTATGCGGAAGTGCCTGGGTTTAATGAGCTATTTGGATCTACTCGTAATAACTATGACAAGCTTGGACACTTTGCTCAGGGATTTGTGCCCGCCATTATTGCCAGAGAAATTATCCTGCGAAAAAACATTATCAACGGCAGGCGCTGGCAGGCCTTTTTTATTATTTCATTTTGTCTGGCATTCAGCGCATTTTATGAATTGATTGAATGGTGGGTGGCTCTGGCAAGTGGTGAAGGAGCGGAAGCCTTTTTGGGTACCCAAGGCTATATATGGGACACCCAGTCTGATATGGGGATGGCATTGTTGGGTGCGATAAGTGCGTTATTACTGCTGAGTCGCTTACATGATCGGCAGCTTGCTCGGTTATGAATCTGACAGCTGCTTTTCTATTAATGTCGTCCCACATTTGGCAGCGATTTTCAGAGTCGACAGATTATCATTTATCAATAAAAAACGCGCTGGTTTAAGGCCAGCGCGTTATAGAATTATCCCTAATGATAGCTGGTGGTTAATTAATTGTTTCTACAGGTCTTATCCACTATGTCATACCAGCGAGCGCTAGAAGGGCAGCTGTTGGTATATATAGCAGGATGGGGAAATCCATCGCTGGTATTTGAAGTGACCACTGTCTTATCCGCAGCATTCATGGTTATAAAATTCGTATCAATAGTTGCTGGATTATTATCAGTATCAGGTACACTCATCCATGTATGTGGAGCATGAACAATGCCTCCGTTATTATTTATACGTGTTACCGTTCCACCGGGCATTGTTTTAAATACATAAGCTGACTCAGCCGCATGGATTGCTCCATTATTTTCAGCCTGTAGCGCTGTAACGGGAATTGCTTTATCAGATATTACATCTATGCCTGTACCATGAATATGAACAGAAGCTCCAGCTTTTGACTCAAACGCGGTAAGTCCTGCCACTGCACTCGAACTACCTGCGTTCAAGCGAATATTAGACCCATATAAATGAACTTCATGGCCTTCACCTGCAGATTTTACGCCTACAGGCGTACCAGAAAAGGATGCAGTAGTTGCATCTAGTATTAACTCAGATCCGTAAAACCATGTTATGCCACAGTTGTTAAGATAAATAGTAGATCCTATTGTTGAGTTCTTGGTCATTAAAGTGCTAGAGAAGAATTTATGTTCATTTTTAGGTTGATCAATAGTGCATACTGAACCAACAGTAAATTGACCTTCTTGTGTTTCATACCATGTGCTGTAGCCTGCAATTAACTCAACATCTGTCCAGGTTGAAGTGCCACTGCCAGCCCAAACTACACTTATAAATCTTGCATTGACCGTCATGCTATCGAAAGTCAGGTTTTCACAATTCTGAAATGTCATAGCATTTCCAAGAATTGCATTGTCGGTAAATACAGTGCGCCCGCGACCGGCTCCTCTGAAGGAAACATGTCCTTCGCCTGCTGAACATAGCCACTGAATACGCTGGTAATTACCTGGAGCAATTTCTACAACCAGCGTATCATTTAAACTAGGTTTTCGGGTTTGTTTTATCCACGTCATTAAAGCAGTGGGGTCATCAAAGCAGTCATTTATTGTATTGCCTGCTGCATCAATGCATGTTGTGCGTAGCTGTATCGATGATGCTGCATTATCGATAATTGCGTGAGCACTGTTTACAGATAACATATATATTGCTGATAATGTGAAAAAATATTTAAGTACTGTCTTCATTTGTAATCTCCTTGATTTATATGTTTTATAATTTCTATCCGGGATAATTTATCTTGAAAATCATGGGGGCTTTCAAGAAGAAACATAGTAGATATGCTGAATGTTAGAGTCGATGATTAAGTATTTATTATGTGGACTAGTTCGAAGTACTGGTGTAATTCAATTTGAGCTTTGATATCGGAACCACAGTCTCTGAGAGCTAACGCCGACCACCACCCCCAGCGGCAATTAACATTTTATCCATCATATTAAAACTCAAAACCCGTTTTAAAAATCCAAACACATAAGTGGGAGTTGTCACATAGTAACGGATTTTCGGCCGTGGGGATTCCAGTGCATGAATCACCCGTTTCAGCACTGCTTTCGGTGGCAGGGTAAAGGGCGCTGCGGGGCCTTCTTTTTTTAGCCTTGCAATCATGGCCTGGTACTGTGTTTTGTGGCGGCTGTTTTCCATATCAATAAAACGCTCAAAGGCAGCCATGGCATTCTTGCGAAAATCACTGATAATCGGGCCGGGTTCAATCAGGCTGATGTGAATCGGGCTATTGGTGAGTTTCAGCTCCTGTCGCAGGGTGTCGGTAAAGCCTTCGATGGCAAATTTGCTGGCATTGTAGGCGCCCCGGTAGGGCATGGCGGCAAATCCCAGTACCGAGCTGTTTTGAATAATGCGCCCGTGACCCTGCTGGTGCATTACCGGTAATATCTGGTTGGTCAGTTCCATCCAGCCAAAAACATTGGTTTCAAACTGATCCCGCAGGGCATCCCGGCTTAAATCCTCCACTGCCCCGGGCAGTCCATAGGCGCCATTATTAAACAGGGCATCTAAAGTGCCGCCGGTTTGTTGCAGCACGCTTTTGACCCCATTGCTAATGGACAAAGAATCCTGCAAATCCAGTTGCAGGGCATTCAATCCCATATCAGAGAGCTTTTTAACATCATCCTTGTGGCGGGCAGAGGCAAATACCCGATAGCCCCGCTTTTGCAGTCCCAGGGCCACACACAGGCCGATGCCGCTGGAACAACCGGTAATTAAAATGGAGTTGGGGGAGGATTTTGTTTCTGGTTTCATATTGGCCGGATTAAATACTGATCTTAATTTGGCAGAATACCCCAGTCGCCTTATAATATCCCGCCTTTTGATACTTGTGACCTGAACGATTATGCCGATTTACGATTATAAATGTGAAGCCTGTGGGCATGAGATGGAAGCATTGCAGAAGATATCTGACGATGTGCTGGTTGATTGCCCCAAGTGCGGCAAGCCTGCACTGAAAAAACAACTGTCTGCCGCGGGATTTCGTTTGAAAGGTGGCGGCTGGTATGAAACCGATTTTAAAACCGGCAAGAAAAAGAATGTTGCCGGTGGATCTTCAGATAGCAAGCCTGCCAGTAAAGAATCAGGTAAATAAGCCGCGGATCGAATCTTTTGCGCCCGCCGTGCCGCAGCGGGCTAAAACTAACAGTCTGGAACATTAAATTATGCGTAGTCATTATTGTGGTCAGGTCGATGAGTCTTTAATCGATCAGGAAGTAGAGCTTTGTGGATGGGTGAACCGTCGCCGTGACCATGGTGGTGTTATTTTTGTGGATCTGCGTGACCGTGAAGGTCTGGTGCAGGTGGTGTTTGATCCGGATCGGGCCGAGATGTTTGCCACTGCCGAGCGTATTCGTAATGAATATGTACTGAAAGTAAAGGGGCGGGTGCGCGCCCGTGATGAAGCGACCATCAACCCCAATCTGGCCACGGGTAAAATCGAGGTGCTGGGTCTGGAGCTGACGGTGCTCAATGCTGCCGAAACCCCGCCATTCCAGCTGGATGATGAAGGTGTGCACGAAGATATTCGCCTCAAATATCGCTATATCGACCTGCGCCGTGATGAAATGCAGCAGCGTTTGCGGATGCGCTCACAGGTCACCGGCTTTATTCGCAACTATCTGGAAAGCAACGGTTTTCTGGATATTGAAACCCCCATGCTGACCAAGGCTACACCGGAAGGGGCGCGGGATTATCTGGTGCCCAGCCGTACCCATCAGGGCAGTTTCTTTGCACTGCCCCAGTCACCACAGATTTTCAAGCAGCTGCTGATGATGTCCGGTTTTGACCGTTATTATCAAATCGTCAAATGTTTCCGTGACGAAGACCTGCGGGCTGATCGTCAGCCGGAATTTACTCAGATTGATATTGAAACCTCGTTTATGACAGAAGATCAGGTCATGGACATTACCGAAGACATGATCCGTGAGCTGTTTGCCCATGTGCTGGAAGTGCCGCTGCCCAAGCCATTCCCTCGCATGAGCTATGCGGAAGCCATGGGACGCTTTGGCTCCGACAAACCGGATCTGCGTATTGATATGGAGCTGGTGGATATTGGCGATTTAATGGCCGATGTGGAATTCAAGGTATTCTCCGGCCCGGCTCAGGATCCCAAGGGGCGCCTGGTAGTGCTGCGCGTGCCCGGCGGTGCTGAACTGAGCCGTAAGCAGATCGATGGTTATACGGATTTTGTAGGCCGCTATGGCGCCAAGGGTCTGGCCTGGATCAAGGTTAATGATGTGGCGGCAGGTCGTGAAGGCCTGCAATCGCCGATTGTGAAATTTCTGCCGGATGAGGCCTTAACGGCGATTCTGGAACGCACCGGCACCGAAAGCGGCGATCTGCTGTTCTTCGGCGCTGGCAACGCCACGGTGGTCAATGAATCCATTGGCGCTCTGCGGGTGCAGCTGGGCCATGATCTGGGCATGGTGTCCCGTGAATGGAAGCCGCTATGGGTGGTGGACTTCCCCATGTTTGAATGGAATGAGCGGGATGATCGCTGGAATGCTCTGCATCATCCATTTACCGCCCCCAGCACGGAAGATCCGGCAGAGCTGGAAGCCAACCCGGGCACTATGTTGTCCCGTGCCTACGATATGGTGCTCAATGGTTGTGAGCTGGGCGGTGGCTCGGTGCGTATCCACAGTACGGATATGCAGAACAAGGTATTTGAGGTGCTGGGAATTTCTGATGAAGAAGCCGAAGAAAAATTTGGCTTTTTGCTGGATGCACTGAAATACGGCTGCCCCCCCCATGCGGGCCTGGCCTTTGGTCTGGATCGCATGATTATGCTGATGACCGGCGCCGGTTCCATTCGTGATGTGATGGCCTTCCCGAAAACCCAGACAGCCGCCTGCCCGCTGACCAGCGCTCCATCGGAAGTCTCACCTGCGCAGCTTAAGGAACTGAATATCAAATTGCGCAAGCCGGTGGGTGAGGCGTAGGTCGGGTTAAGCTTTTCAACCCGGCAAACACCCGCACTACCAGAACACCCCCATCAGAGATAGTTGTTTTAAAGAGCGAACAGGTTATATTTTCATTTCCATCAATATACGGGCAAAAAAATGAGCGCGGTAGCCATACAACCCTATGCTTTATTAGATGACGATGAATGTAACCAGCGTATCCTGGATGCCAAAAAAGCCCTGGGTGAGCGTCTGGTTATTCTGGGACATCACTACCAGCGTGATGAGGTCTTTGCCCATTCGGATTTTACCGGCGACTCATTAAAACTGTCCCGGGAAGCGGCTAAATCCAATGCGGAATATATTGTGTTCTGTGGTGTGCATTTTATGGCCGAGGTGGCGGATATTCTCTCCCGCCCCGATCAGATTTCCATTCTGCCGGATCTGGCCGCCGGTTGTTCCATGGCGGATATGGCCAATCTGGCCAATGTGGAGCGGGCCTGGCGCGAGCTGTCTGAAGTGTTGGACCCGGACGAGCAGATCACCCCTGTAACCTATATAAATTCTGCTGCTGACTTAAAAGGTTTTTGTGGTCGTCATGGTGGCATTGTATGCACCTCTACCAATGCGCCCCATGTACTGGACTGGGCTTTTTCCCAGCGGCAGAAAGTGCTGTTTTTCCCCGATCAGCATCTGGGGCGTAACACAGCATTTAATATGGGTATCCCCCTGGATGAAATGGTGATCTGGGATTTCGATAAGCCTCTGGGCGGATTAAGCGCCGATGAAATCAAAAATGCCAAAATGATTTTATGGAAGGGTTTCTGTTCGGTGCATCAAATGTTCCAGCCGCAGCAGATTGATGATTTTAAAGCCAAATATCCGGAAACTATTGTGGTAGCCCATCCGGAAAGCCCCTTTGAGGTTTGCCAGAAATCCGATTATGTGGGGTCCACCGAATACATTATTAAAACCATTGCCGAAGGGCCGAAGAACAGCCGTTATCTGGTTGCCACGGAACTGAATCTGGTGAATCG
>JALTRC010000089.1 GCA_026998145.1 Gammaproteobacteria bacterium | reverse complement strand
GCCAGCTTCCTGCCAATGCGGATATTATTACCGAGCGTTTAACAGAAGCGGATGCGGATAAAACACGTAACTTTATTATGAGCATGGACATGAGCAGCATGAGTAGTGGCGGTGCCATGAAGTTTGTCATTAATGGCAAATCATTTGATATGAATCGTATTGATGAAACCATTACCCTAAGCGATGGTGATACGGAAATCTGGTCCATCCGCAATATGTCACCCATGGCACATCCTTTCCACGCCCATGCCATACAGTGGCAGATTCTGGATCGCAATGGTGTGCCTGCAACAGGTGTTGATCTGGGCTGGAAAGATACGGTACTGGTGCAACCGGGAGAAACAGTCCGCTTTATTGGACGCTTTGATCCTGTGGTGAACTCTGGTGATTATATGTACCACTGTCATATACTGGAACATGAGGATGCGGGCATGATGGGATTCTTTAGGATTCAGTAAGCTTGTGTTTAATTGTAAAAAGGCCGGCTTTGTGTCGGCCTTTTTTTTGGGGAAATTTTAACCACAGGGGACACAGAGGTACACAGAGAAAAGCGAATTTAGTCGGGGTTACTGACTTTGATACCTTAAGTAGAATCGATATGACTTCAACTCCCGGTTGTATAGGGAAGCTTTAACCGCAGAAGCTCACAGAAAAAACCAGAAAACTCTGTGTACCTCCGTGTCCCCTGTGGTTAAAAAAACACACCAAATACTTCAAAAACCAGACAATAAATTCACTAAGGTTCAGATGCCTTACGAGTTGTCAAAGAAAAATAAGACCAGCCATAATATTGAACAGCAGTCTTTTTTACACGTTGTTTTATTTCATCTAAGGACACGTCCAGACGTTTTAAACCATTGGACAATAGTTTACCTTCAAGTGACAAAGGCGTATCCAGCGCAAAGCCATAAACGGTTTCATCACCAAAGGGCGGGCTGACAATAAACTGATAAGCCGCTGATTCAGCAGGCACCTCAATAAAAATATCCGCCTTAAAAAAATTATCCTGTCGATTAGAGTTTGGAATTAATTGTATCAACTGATTATCAGCGGTTTGATACAACACATATAAATATGCATCCCTGTCCAGACTCAGCAGAAACTTCAGCTCGTCTCCCTGCTGGAAAACCTGTTTATCCCCCAGATAGCTGGTGATTTCAATTTGAATATTTTTTGTTTTCTCAGCATTTCCGTGAGCAAGCGAGATAAAAAGAAAACCGAAAATAAACAGTGCATTAAAGTGTTTCATTACAACATATCAAAACGGTGCTGATAATAAGCAGATAAACCACCTATCGAGTAGGTTTGTGTTCCTCCAGTTAATGGCGCATAGGTATAGGCTCTCTGATTGATACCAAAGCCCAGAGAATTATGTTTACCCAGGGTATAGGAAAAACCAATTTCAAAAGCGATACTGCTGGCATCCGCCAGCTTATTTTTATTAATGTCTTCCAGACGCCCATTTCCAATCAGCCCGAAACTGCCATATAACAGCCAGTCCTTGTTCAAGGGATAAAAACTATTGACACCTATACCCAACCCGGCAAAATTCTGCTGGTAGTCATTGCTTAACCATTTATCACTGGTGGTTTTAATATCCAGATAAAAAGCCGTGCGCTGAAAAAAATAATAACCGGCCAGCAAATCAAATTCGCCGTGTTTTACT
>JALTRC010000088.1 GCA_026998145.1 Gammaproteobacteria bacterium | reverse complement strand
TAACAGTTTTAAATTAACAAACCCTGTTTAAGGAGTAAAAATTATGGCTTTAGTATCATTACGCCAGTTACTGGATCATGCGGCTGAAAACAGCTATGGCATGCCAGCATTCAACGTTAACAATATGGAGCAGGTGCATGCCATTATGCAGGCTGCTGACGAAACTAATAGCCCGGTTATTATGCAGGGTTCAGCGGGTGCGCGTTCTTATGCGGGCGAGCCTTTCCTGCGTCACCTGATTTCGGCGGCCATTGAAATGTATCCCCATATTCCTGTTGTTATGCATCAGGATCACGGCTCAGAGCCTGCGGTTTGTTTGCGTTCCATCCAGTCCGGTTTTTCATCCGTTATGATGGATGGTTCCCTGATGGCTGACATGAAGACACCTTCTTCTTTTGAATATAATGTTGATGTGACGAAAGAAGTGGTTAAGATGGCTCACGCCGGCGGCGTTTCTGTTGAAGGTGAGCTGGGTTGTCTGGGTTCGCTGGAAACCGGTGAAATGGGTGAAGAAGACGGCCACGGTGCAGAAGGCAAGCTGGATATGGATCAGCTGCTGACAGGTGTTGAAGAAGCGGCTGACTTTGTTGAGCAAACCGGTGTTGATGCTCTGGCGATTGCCATTGGTACTTCACACGGTGCTTATAAGTTTACTCAGGAGCCAACCGGTGAAATTCTGCGTATTGACCGCATCAAGGAAATACATGAGCGTCTGCCAAATACTCATCTGGTAATGCACGGCTCATCTTCAGTGCCCCAGGAATGGTTGAAGATCATCAACTCTTACGGTGGTGATATGGGTCAGACTTACGGCGTACCTGTTGAAGAAATCGTTGAAGGCATCAAATCAGGTGTGCGTAAGGTTAATATCGATACTGACCTGCGTATGGCATCTACCGGTTCTATTCGTAAGCATCTGGCAGAAAATCCGGCTAACTTTGATCCACGTAAATTCCTCAAAGAATCTACCAATGCAATGAAAGAAATCTGTAAAGCACGTTATGAAGCCTTTGGCTCTGCGGGTAATGCGGATAAAATCAAAGCGGTATCGCTGGAAAAAATGATCGACTTCTATAAATAAGAAGTTTTAGATCCGCAATAAAGAAGGCAGCTTCGGCTGCCTTTTTTTATGCATAAAACTTATGCCCACAGAAATACACAGCAGTTTTACTCAGCTTTTCTCTGTGTACCACTGTGCCCCCTGTGGTTAAAGAGAAAGGACAATGATATTAAAGCCATCAAGATATTTTAGTGTGAAAAAAGATGTCTTATTTATCTGAGAGTCGTTCTCTATTTTTTATGCTCACCCGCATGGGACAAATATAAAGCCAGGCCAATCAATGCAATGCCGGCAGCAAACAGTAATAAATCCATGGGTGATTCAAAATGCATTTCCAGTGCATATTCAAAATATTTCACAATCAGAATCATTAAAATAACTTTGGCCAGACGTGCCTTTAAATCATCCAGACTATGAATTAATAAAACCTTGGAGGCGTTTTCTGCATTCTCTGCCTGATTAATTTTACTGATAAATAATTCATATAAACCCAGCGCAAAAATAAGCAGAACCGTGGCCAGTAAATAACCATCGATTAATTCAACCACATGGGTAATGGTTGAGCTGCGCATATCCACACGCTCGGCAGAAGTTAGCGAGGGGTAGTC
>JALTRC010000087.1 GCA_026998145.1 Gammaproteobacteria bacterium | reverse complement strand
AATTTAAGTTCGCTGCAATGATAGGATAAGCGCTTTCTGATATACAGTCCTAAATACTATGTTTGGTTTTCTGCGCCGTAAAAAAAATAAAACACCTGAAGATGCCATTGAAGCGGTCGGCCCGGACGAGACTACCGCCCCCATTGTCGATGACGTTGAGGCTGCGCCGGTAGACGACATCGCAGAAACCGAAGCCGCAAATACAGCCCCGTCACCAGAAAAAAGCGGAGAAGCAGAAGTTACCCCTAAAAAAGGTCTCTTCTCCAGCCTCCGTGATCGCCTGAGCAAAACCCGCAAGGGCCTGACCGATGGCATGGCGGATCTGGTACTGGGTAAAAAAACCATTGACGATGATCTGCTGGAAGAACTGGAAACCCGTTTGCTAATGGCCGATGTGGGCGTGGAAGCCACCAGTAAAATCATCAATGATCTGACAAAAAAAGTATCCCGCAAGGAACTGAAAGATCCGGAAGCCCTGTTTGAATCCCTGTGTGAACAGATGGTGGAAATTCTGCAAATCTGCGACCACCCATTACAAATCGACAGCAGCAAAAAACCGTTTGTGATTTTAGTGGTTGGCATTAATGGCGCCGGTAAAACCACCACCATTGGCAAGCTGGCCAGACGCTTTCAGGATCAGGGCAAATCCGTCATGCTGGCTGCCGGTGACACCTTCCGCGCCGCTGCCGTAGAGCAACTGCAAACCTGGGGCGAGCGCAATAATATCCCCGTGGTCGCCCAGGGCACAGGCGCCGACTCCGCCTCGGTGATTTACGATGCGCTGGAATCGGCAAAATCCCGGGGCATCGATATTGTCATTGCCGATACTGCCGGCCGCCTGCATACACAGAACAACCTAATGGACGAGCTGATTAAGATCAAGCGAGTCATGGCCAAGCTGGATGCGGATGCGCCCCATGAAACCCTGCTGGTCATGGATGCGGGATTCGGCCAGAACGGCCTGATTCAGGCACAGCAATTTGATCAGGCTATGGGTTTGAGCGGCCTTGTTCTCACCAAGCTGGATGGCACCGCCAAGGGTGGTATCTTATTTGCCATTGCGGAAAAGCTGGGCACACCCATTCGCTTTATCGGTGTTGGGGAAGGTATCGAGGATTTGCGTGAGTTCCATGCGGGGGAGTTTGTGGATGCTTTGCTGGACAGGCAGGATTAGTCTTGGGTCGTCAGTCTTTAGTCATAAGCGAAAAACACAAGTTAGAAAAAATGCGCAGCATTTTTTCTAACGACTAACGACTAACGACTAACGACTAACGACTAACGACTAACGACTAACGACTAACGACTAACGACTAACGACTAACGACTAACGACTAACGCCGAATATTACCAAACCATGATTTTGACAAAACAATGGTGTAGAATAGCGCCCCAATTAACCCGTGATTCCTAACCACATTTAAGCAGGCTAAAAAACAATATGGCTGAACAGCGCAGTGTTCCCCGCCGCCCCTCCTTACTGATTATTCTTGACGGCTTTGGCGTCAACCCCAGCCGTATCAATAATGCGGTAGCCGAGGCTCATACTCCCCGTCTGGATGAGTATTTCTCCAAACACCCTCACATTACCATGGAAGCCTCCGGCAGAGCCGTGGGACTGCCCATTGGCCAGATGGGGAACTCTGAGGTGGGTCACCTGACTCTGGGTTGTGGCTCCATTATGCGTCAGGATCTGGTGCGTATTGACGATGCCATCGAAAGCGGTGAATTTGCAGAAAATGCCGCACTGGTTGCCGCACTGGATGATGCAGCTGCCAAGGGTCGCCCCATGCATCTGATCGGTCTGGTGTCCGATGGCGGTGTACACAGTCATATTAATCACCTGCTGGCGCTGATTGACCTGTGCGCCCAGCGGGGCATCAAGCCTCTGGTACACATGATTACCGATGGTCGTGATACCGCCCCCATGGCCGCCATTGGTTATCTGCCCAAACTGGAAGCGGCGCTGGATGAAGCCAATGGGGCTATTGCTACCATCTGTGGCCGTTATTACGCCATGGACCGGGACAATCGCTGGGATCGGGTAGAAGTGGCCTGGCGCGCCATGACGCAACTGGACGGGGAACAGCATGATACGGCCCGCTATGCCATTGAGTCCTGCTATGCACAGGATTTAACCGATGAATTTATTACCCCCTGTATTCTGCCGGAAGCCGAGCCGATTACCCAGGGCGATAATGTTATCTTCTTTAATTTCCGTAATGACCGGCCACGGCAGATTACCGCCGCATTAAGCCAGACCCATTTTGATGGCTTTGATCGGGGAGATTACCAGCCGGTAACAGTCACCTGCCTGACCGAATACGACCCCCACTTTTTGCTGCCCATTGCCTTTGCACCGGAACGCCCCCATTCCACCCTGGCATCGGTGGTCAGCCGCGCCGGCTTTAAACAGTTCCACTGTTCGGAAACGGAAAAATATGCCCATGTCACCTTCTTCTTTAATGGTGGCCGGGAAGAACCCTGGGCCGGTGAAGAGCGGGTAATGATTCCATCTCCCAATGTCACTACTTACGACAAACAGCCGGAAATGAGCGCCAAAGAAGTGGCCGATGCCACCATCGAAGCCCTGCAGTCACACGATTATGGTTTTCTGGTGGTGAACTTCCCCAATGGGGACATGGTGGGTCATACCGCCGTGCGTGAAGCGGTAATTGCCGCTGTGGAAGCCATGGATACGGAAGTGGGACGTCTGCTGGATGTGGCCGTTGAAGAAGGCTATTCCGTATTCCTCACCGCCGATCACGGCAACTGTGACGAAATGGTAGACCCGGTAACCGGCGAGCCACACACTCAGCACACCGTCTACCCGGTACCTGCATTAATTATTGATGAGCAGAACTGGCGTCTGTGTACCGGCATGGGAATAGGCAGCGTGGCCCCCACTCTGTTGCAGTTAATGGGCTTACAACAGCCACCGGATATGACCGGTGAAAGTTTACTGCTGGAAGCCTACGACTAAAGCCTGTCCTCTACCCAGGCCAGGTCATCACTAACAAACTTTGCTGTCAGCTTTGCCAGAATAATATAAAAAGGCAGCTCGGTTTTTTCCTCCAGTCGTTCGGCAAATTGCGCTACCCATACAGACAGGTGACGCTGTAGGAAATCTTTCTGCGCCTGTAGATAATGCTCTGCCTGATTGATGTCAGATTGCCGGTTTTCATTATTGGCCACCTCAATCATCTTGAAGCTCAGAAAATGCATAAACTCCAGTTCATACATAATATGATCCGGCATTTCATTCGTCTGCCGATTAAGACCCAGACCAAAAAACTGATAGAACTTTTTGACTTCCCACTGCCGCTTGGCCCGCTCTGCTTCCATCCACTGACCTTCATAAGGCTTACAGTATTTTTTCTGCTCATGACCATCGAATACATTGATATATTCCGGCTCCATAATTTGCAGATCTGATTTCAGTTTTTCCTGATCAATGTCCAGCTCGGGATAGAGTGTTGCCGCAATCTCCCATAATTCAGACGCGGTACTTTGCAGATTTTTATCCGGGAATGAAAATGCCTGGGAAAGCAGGTGATACATTCGGCTGCGGATAATATCAACGGTGTTTTCAGACGTCAGTTTTTCCTGATCCAGCAGACACTCCTGCTTATTGGCCATAGCTGCTTGTGACATAATTTTTACCACCTGTTTAATTAACGTGTTATTGGCTCTCCCTCCCTGTCATCGAAAGGGAGAGAAAACTTATTGCAAACTTACACTGGTTTGACCGGTAATCCACTTCTTGCCATTACGCTCCCGGTTTGCACCATCCCAGCGGGCAAAGGCAATCGGCCCGTTACCATTACTAAGGTCCACCTGATTATCCGAATTAACGGGCAACAGAGGGCGGCTCATAACCAGTTGCCATTCACCATTAACATAATTGCTGATGACCCTGATATTGTCATCACCGGTTTTGGTAATGGTACCCAGACCACCGGCAATAATATTATTCACAATGCCTTTGGCCGCATGCCAGAACCATATATTCACCGGATTACCGGGTGAGCCCATGCGGCATTTCTGCTCAGCTGAAAACATAATGCCGGCACGATCCGAAAACTCATCGACACCATTTACCGTGTCGTTTTTAGTGGCATCATTCCAGCTCAGGCGAAAGGCAATATCCGTTCCATTGTGAATGGCTTTCACCGTCATGGTGCCGCCGGTCCCCCCTGAAGTACCATCGCCACCTCCCTGCATACCACCACCGCCAGTAGAATTAACAAACCTGAGACTAAAGGATCTGGCTGTAGCGTTATTCCACAGGGCATCATCCGGCGCCACCAGCACATTGCCGAGAACCCGCGCAGCAACTATGCCGTTACCACCACCGCCGCCAAAGCCGCCACCACCAAAACCACCTCGGGCATAGGTATCCGTTATAGCAACAGATGCCAGCAGGATAATGGCAGACATGATTTTCACAATTTGCTTGATTAACATTTTCATCATCACCCCTCCTACAGGCTATAGCGATTATTGGAATTGAGAACTTCGAGAATCTCGGAACTGCCACCGCTACTAACTGCCTCGCGCTCGGCACGCAGAGTTGCAATGACGGCATCCACACCATCACCAAACAATGAGCGTAAATAGGTCATGGGAATCCGGTCGATATTAATCGGACGCCCCTGATCATCGACAGTCGACGGCCCTGAGAAAGGCGGGATATAGTACACATTGGGCCCGGTACCATATTCCGGATGCAGGGGTATGGCCACCTGATGCTGTACCGCCAGTTTATAAACATCTGAGCTCGTATCATCAAGAAAACCCACCTGGCGAATACGCCCCGGACACTGCATGGCGCAGGCATTAGGCTTGCCCTTTTCAATACGCGGGTAACAGAAAATGCATTTTTCTGACTGTCCCTTAAAAGAATTAAACATCACTTTCTTGTAGGGACAGGCCTGTACACAATGCCGGTAGCCGCGGCAGCGATCCTGATCCACCAGCACTATGCCGTCTTCCTGACGCTTATAGATGGCATTACGGGTGCAGGCCGCCAGACAGGCCGGATTGGTACAGTGATTACATAAACGGGGAAGATACATATAATAGTTTTCACCAAAATCCCCTTCGCCTTCATCTTCCTCCCAGTTTGAGCCCCAGCTGGGTTCAGGTTCTGCATTGACTATACCGCCACCGTTAAACAGACCTTTTTCATAGTTATATTCTGTTACCTCCCCATAGTCGGCCTGGGCAGGCAGTTCACCCAGAATAACATTGCCGTTGGCATCAAAACCGCCACCCCTGACTTCCCAGTTTCTGGGATAACCGGGGCCCGGCCTGGATTCAACATTATTCCAGTACATATACTCACGACCTTTCTTACTGGTCCATAAATTCTTGCAGGCAACCGTACAGGTATGGCACCCAAGACACTTATCGAGATTTATTACCATTGCTAATTGACGAGCCATTTTTCTAATCTCCCGGGTTATCCGTTATACTTTTCAACCTGAACTTGTGTATCCCGCTGTACACCAGTGGGCCCCCAGTAGTTCAGTTTGAAGTGAAGCTGACCATATCCACCTACCAGCTGAGTCGGCTTGATGCGGATACCGGTCACGCTATTGAAGTTGGCTTTCTTG
>JALTRC010000086.1 GCA_026998145.1 Gammaproteobacteria bacterium | reverse complement strand
TCGCCTGGAGTAATCACCATCAGGATGCAGAACTTCAAACAGAACTCCGTCCCAGTGCCAGCTCTGCCCCTGCTGACAGGCCTGTGGATAGGGATGATGGAGCCTTGATATTCCCTGCCCTTCAAGCTGCCATACGGGCAGCTGATCCAGCACTGCCTGAGCGCCGCCAATATGATCCCGATCCCCGTGACTGATAATTAACTTATCCAGATGATGAACGCCCCTGTATTGCAGATAGGGCAGAATCACTCTATCCCCCGTATTAAAGCTGTCGCTAAAAGACGGCCCCGTATCATAAATCAGCCCATGGTGGCGGGTTTGCACAAACACCGACAGGCCCTGCCCCACATCCAGCAGTGTCAGCCGAAAACTTCCCGCTGCCGGGGGATAATGCGCTACGGTCAGAGCGGGCAAAAGCCACAAAGCGCCCAGCCAGCGCAGGGGAAAACCGCTGGGGGCCAGCAGTATCAAGCCACCGGCCAGGGCCAGTATCACTGTCCATAAAGGTATAGGGGCTAAGGTAAAGTGGCTGAACGGCCAGTCTGCCAGGGTCTGTAAAATCGGCCAGCTAAGGCTTAACAATGTATTGGCCAGATTCAATAAGCCATCTGCCAGCCCTTCTAGCCAGCCGGTAAAGATCAGGGATATCAGGGCCACCGGCACTACCAGCAGCCCCACCCAGGGCACCAGCAAAATATTGGCCAGCGGTGATATTAAGGAGCCTTGCTGAAACCACAGCAAAGTCAGTGGCAGCAATAACAGGGACAAACGCCACTGGATGGCCATGGTCTGCAACCAGCGGCTCCCATGCCCCAGACGCCCGTAAATGCCGTAAACAATCACGGCTACCGCCGCAAAGGACAGATAAAAACCGGCGGATAACAGGGCCCGGCTATCCACTATTAACACCGCCAGCAAAGCCAGTGATAAAGCCTGCCAGGGTCTCACCGCCCGTTTGACAATAATCCCGCCCAGTACCACCATCAGCATGATTAAGGCTCGCTGGGTGGGCACAGAAAACCCCGCCAGCAATGCATAACCAAAAGCGGCCAGCAGGGAAAAAACAGCCCCGTATTGCTGTGCGGATAGATAACGCAAACATCGAACCGGGCAAAACCGCCGCACCAGAAAAAACACCAGACCAGCCACCAGACCAATA
The DNA here is from genome assembly GCA_026998145.1 of Gammaproteobacteria bacterium. Classification (GTDB taxonomy): domain Bacteria; phylum Pseudomonadota; class Gammaproteobacteria; order SZUA-229; family SZUA-229; genus JALTRC01. Next base: position 4,459 of record JALTRC010000086.1, on the reverse strand, counting down.
TGCAGGCCGGAAATTGCCATTAAGTGGGAAGTGCCCGTATGGCGGAAAACCTGCCATTGCTGCTGGCTAATGGCACTTTTATCCCCCACCAGCAAGGCTGCCAGCACACCGCTAAAGAGGCGGGGTTTTGCGCTAATCTGCTCAAGCAAAGACTGCCGCAGGCGGGCAATTGAGCCGCCGCTGCCCAGCAACTGATTACGCTTATCCTTACGCACATAGCCAGTGGCCTGAATGCCAAGCATATAGAGCCAGCGTTCATAATCAAAACCACCGGGATTGGCAAAACCATGGGGCGGTTTCAAACGCACTTTAAAACGCCAACGCTGGCCGGCTTTTAGATGAATGCCGGATTGATAGACACTCAAACGGAGTTTGCGGGGAAATGGCAGATTGGAAGACGGATGTTTTTCAACAATCAATTCAAAACGCTGACTGCGGCCATCCCGCTGCACAATACTGCTAATCTGCCCTTCTATCAGAATATCTTTAGCGATTAATGAAGCCGGCAACGCATGATAAAAATGCCAGTGTGCCTGTAACAGGGCCCAGCAAAATCCCAGTAGATAAACCCAGACACAGGCCAGCGCCCTGTAGCGCAGCAATCCCAACACGCACAGGGGCAGCCCCAGCAACCATAAAGGCTGTGGCAAATGGGCGAATAACTGTAATGTGAATACGCCTGCGGCAAAGCAAAGCGCAATAACTGCAAGAACCATCCCTGTTCTGCCTTTATTTGTGTGAAATGCTCTAAGGGGCGATAATAGCGCCTCGACCGATACAGACTAGCATAAAGCCATCCGCAGATGCCCAAGAAATTAATCCGCAAATATTTACCTGATCCCCACACAATCCGCGACAATCGTTCATTAAAAATCTTTGGCACGCTGCTGCATGATCCCAATTTATGGCATTTGAACCGGCGCTCTGTTTCCGCCGCCTTTGCGGTGGGGCTGTTTTTCGCCTGGGTGCCGGTGCCTTTTCAAATGGCCCTGGCCGCTGGCACCGCCATTATTATTGGCAGTAATTTACCTATTTCAGTGGCGCTGGTGTGGCTGAGCAACCCGGTGACCATGCCGCCTTTATTTTATTTTGCCTATAAACTGGGCACCTGGATACTGGGCACGCCGGAAACCCCGTTTACCTTTGAATTAAGTTTTGACTGGTTAATGACTGGTATGCTGAATATCTGGCAGCCGTTTCTGGTGGGCTGCTTTACCATGGGTGTATTAAGCTCCCTAAGTGGTTTTATAGGGATACGTTTATTGTGGCGTTTATCCATTGCCCGCTATCTAAAAAAACGCCAGGCAAGGGCCCATAATAAGCAGGGGTTAAACTAATGGTATGGACACCCCGTGCCACTGTAGCCGCCATTGTTGAACGGGATGGCAGGTTTCTGATGGTAGAAGAAATCGCCCACGGCGAAACGGTGTTTAACCAGCCTGCCGGCCATCTTGACCCCAATGAAACCCTGCAACAGGCGGTAGTGCGTGAAACGGCTGAAGAAACGGCCTGGGAATTTAACCCCCAGTATATAACCGGCATCTACCAATGGCGCCATCCACAAAAAGATATTACGTTTATGCGCACGGCCTTTTATGGCACGGTAAAAAATCATCGGCCGGAACAGACACTGGATGAAGGCATTATCCGCAGCCTGTGGATGAGCCGGGATGAACTGCTGGCACAAAAAGAAAAATTACGCAGCCCCATGGTCATTCAATGTATCGATGATTACCTTGCCGGCAAGAACTACCCATTGGATTTAATTAAAAACCTATGAAAATTTTATTTTTCATTTTAGCCAGTTTTAGCTACCAGCTGGCACTGGCTTCAAACACCATTGAGCTTTGTCTGCGGGATTGTGAAAACAAAATTCCGGTAACCGTCAGCCCCGAAATCAAAACCAAACTACAGAAACTGTTCAGCAATACCCGAATGGATGCCGCCGAAGAGCGCCGCTGTATTGGCAAGGCTATCAGCCTTATGGAAAACGATATTTACCAGCGTATCAGTCAAAAGGTTCCCGGCTTTACCCTGGACAATAAACTGCGCGAGCGTCTGAGCAATAAAGATCAAACCCGCAACACCCGCCAGTTTTTACGCTATTTGCTGGATCAGGGATATATTCGCCAGCATATTTTAAGACGCACGGAAAAACGCAGCCTGTGGTTAGGCGCGGATGAATATACCAGCGTTATTCAATCCATATCCCCCCATCAGATTTTTGCCGTGGATAGCACCAATAGCGCACTGGGTGAAGAGCCGATTATTGTAGACATTAATACCTGGCGAAAAGCGCAAACACTGCAAGGCATACAATACCAGCCGAAAAAAATCACCCCCAAAGCATCCGCCAAAAAAGATACAGAAATCGATTATGAATTCCAGTAAGCGCGTTATTGTCGGCATGTCCGGCGGCGTGGATTCATCTGTTGCCGCATTGCAATTAATTCAGCAGGGTTATCAGGTTGAAGGCCTGTTTATGAAAAACTGGGAACAGGATGACCATGAGGATTATTGCGCAGCCGCAGAAGATTTAGCCGATGCGCAGAAAGTTTGCGATCAACTGGGCATTACACTACACAGCGTCAATTTTGCCGACCAGTACTGGGATAGAGTCTTTAAACTGTTTCTGGATGAATACAGCGCCGGGCGCACACCTAACCCGGATATTTTATGTAACAAGGAAATAAAATTTAAAGCCTTTTTGGATTATGCCCTGCAACTGGGTGCGGACTATATTGCTACCGGCCATTATGCCAGAGTTGAAAAGCGTGGTGATGAATATGTCATGTTAAAAGGTCTGGATGACAATAAAGACCAGACTTATTTTTTATATACGCTGGGACAATATCAGTTACAGCACAGCCTTTTCCCCATTGGTGAAATCGAAAAGCCACAGGTAAGAAAAATGGCAGAGGAAGCCAAACTGCCCACCTTTGCCAAAAAGGACAGCACCGGTATCTGTTTTATCGGTGAGCGAAAATTCAAAGATTTTCTGCAACAGTTTCTGCCAGCACAGCCGGGGGAAATTCACACCACCGAAGGGGAATGCATTGGCCAGCATCACGGCCTTATGTATTACACCCTGGGGCAGAGAAAAGGCCTGGGTATCGGCGGCGTTAAAGGCAGCAATGAAGAAGCCTGGTACAGCTTACAGAAAGATCTGCAAAACAATGTATTGATTGTGGGTCAGGGAGGCAATCACCCCCTGCTGTTTCACAGCCATTTAAACGCCAGCCAGATGCACTGGGTGAGCGGCCATCCACCGGAAATTAATCAGCCATTAAAAGCCAAGGTTCGTTACCGGCAGCCGGATCAGCCCTGCAAAATCATTCAAATCAATGATGATTCCTGTAGCGTGGAATTTGAACAGGCACAGCGAGCCATTACCCCCGGCCAGTCGATTGTTTTTTATCATAATGATATTTGTCTGGGCGGCGGCATTATCGATACTATGTATAATCCGGAATCAATATGAAATATACCATTGAAGATAAAACGCTGGCGTTGGCGGGTATCTTTCAGGCCTGCCAGTTAGTCTTTGATATTGCACACAAGGGTCAGTGCAACACCTCGGCCTTTGTCTCCATTCTGGAAACCCTGTTTAAAATTGACAGCCATAATGTTATGGATATTTTTGGCAGCCCGGTTGAACTGCGCACCGGCCTTAATACCTTAAAAAAACAACTATCCGGTGATAGCAATAAAGCCGAGCTTGAAATTACCCGTTATGTAATTTCACTTTTACACTTACAGAAAAAACTCAATAAAAATAAATCCATGCAGGATCTGATTAGCGAGCGCCTGAAAAAGACCCAGGATCAAATGGATTATTTTGATTTAAACCATGAAAATATTATTGCCAGTATCGGCAGTATTTATCAGGACAGCATTTCAAATCTGCAACCTCGCATACTGGTGCATGGGGAACAAATCTATTTATCCCAGGCCAGCAACAGTAATAAAATTCGTGCCCTTTTACTGGCGGGCATTCGTTGTGCGGTTTTATGGCGGCAGCTGGGCGGCAATCGTTTTGAGCTATTATTTATGCGTAAAAAACTGATTAATTGTGCGGATATTCTTTTAAAAAACTAATCGGCGCGGCCGGCAAATAAAGTCAGTTAATCAGTATCCTTTCAAACAATACCTTTCATCTATTTTTCCCAGTTAACTTTTTATTCCTGAAATCCTATGTGCTATATCTTAAAGCCTGAACAACTAGCAGGAGAGTAAGCACTTTTAGATCCCCCCCAAACACAGGAGATAGTTATGCAGGTATATGTAAACGATCGCACAATTGAAACTAACGACCAGGGTTATTTATGCAATCTGAATGACTGGTCAGAAGACTATGTTGAAACCATTGCAAAACAGGACGGCATAGACCTTTACAATGATCACTGGGAATTAATTTTATATTTTCGGGATTACTACCGGGAAAATGAAACCTGTCCCA
>JALTRC010000085.1 GCA_026998145.1 Gammaproteobacteria bacterium | reverse complement strand
TCGGCACCCGGATGAGGGTAGAGCAATACAAAAACCGAATAGCCGTAGGTGGTAATGGCGCCGATGGAAATGGGCAGGTCCATGGTGGCATGAAACTGTTTTAAGCCGCTCCAGGCGCTTTTTAAAAATGGCCAGCCGGAGTACAGCAGGGTGGGGGTGGCCAGAGCAAATCCCACCCACTGGAACAGTTCTTTAAATTCGCCTTTATCTGCGCCGCTATACAGGGCAATGGATACCCACAGCAGGTTCATCATGGCAAAGCCGGCAAAGGCCATGCGTAATAATAAGCTGCGGTTGTGTTTTTTGATGGCGCCTTCGGCGGTTTCCGGATCGAAGGGGACGGCGGCATAGCCAATCTGTCCCAGACGCTGAATAATCTGCGATAGTTTTATTCGGCTGTTCTGCCAGCGCACATGCAGACGTTTGGCGGAAAGGTTTACCCTGATGTCCTCAACGCCAGTTTCGTTTTCCAGGCTATGTTCAATCAGCCACACACAGGCGGCACAATGGATGCCTTCTACCAGTAAATGAATATCGCGGCATTCACCCAGCTCGCCCACATATTCTTCCTGTACTTCATCAATATCGTAGAGTTTGAGGTCTTTGGGCGGTTCTGGCGGTGGCGCCAGCAGCTGGCCTTCAGGGGTGCGCTGATAAAAGCCCTGCATGCCGGAATCATAAATCATCTGGCATACGGACTGGCAGCCCAGGCAGCAGAAGTGACGTTCCTGCTGATCTATTTCTGCCTGAAAATGTGTGCTTTCCGCAACCGGCAGGCCGCAGTGAAAGCAGTTTTCATTGGCCATTATACCAGGGGGTATGAGTTAGGGGGCAGAAACAAAAACAGGTGAACTGGTTTGATAACTGTCTTCACCATGATCGATATAGACATTGAGTTCCCATGCGCCCTTGAGTTGAAAACTGACCTGGGTTTCATAAATGCCCGGGTAAATTTCCGTCATTATCTGGGAAAAGTCAGCATCTGCATCAGAAGGCCGGTAGGCCTTAAGGCGAACCTGGGCTTCGGTGAGTGGCTGGCCATTTTTATCAACCAGAGTCACCCGGTAATTTTCCTTTTGCAGCATTTTGGGTTTTGTGGGAAAGTCATTTTGCACTGTCCAGCCCAGCGCATTCCAGGCTGCCAGTTTCTCGTTGATGTCCTGTTCGTAATTACGGCCCTGTTCATAATAATCTTCCACCACCAGACCGGGGCTGGTAATAAAAGCCAGGCTGATCATAAAAATATTCACGGCCAGTACAATGGCAATCAGGCTAACCAGGCCAATAACCCAGGGGTTGCGCCAGGCGCGGGGGTTATCCTGTGAGATTTGATTATGTGTTGTCATATAGCTATCTCGTTTTAAGTGCGGGGGCCGTAGAACATGCTTTCATATTCGGCAGTGTCATCATAAACCTCAAAAGAATGAACCGTAAATTTTAGCGGGGTTCGTTCTTTATCCAGAACGGAACGGGGAGCTCGTACAAATACGGTAAAGCTGCTGAGCTTGCCAGCAGGTAAAAGTACGCGATCTTTCAAGCCCTGGGTTTTATATTTTTTCAGGCCGTCCAGGGTGATACTGACGGTCATATCCTGATCGGATTTATTGAGTATTTTAAGTTGATATTTGTTTTGTATATCCCCATTGCTCTGCTGTACATACAGTGGCTGGCGGGCGTGGATGATTTTTAGATCCAGGCTGCCCAGGTGACTCAGGCCATAGATAAGGCCAAAGGCGGCAAAGGATATAATGCCCGCATAAATCAGAATACGAGGACGTTTATAAATAGGCGGCTGTTCTTTGCCCTGTATCTCATCCAGCGAGGCATAACGAATCAGGCCGCGGGGGCGACCAATTTTATCCATCACCGAGTCACAGGCATCCAGACACAGGCCGCAGGTAATACAGCCTTCCTGCTGGCCCTGACGAATATCAACGCCTGTTGGGCAAACGGCAACGCACTGATTACAGTCGATACAATCGCCTTTGCCCTCATCAATCTGCCCCTTTTTCAGCTTGCCGCGAGGCTCGCCCCGGGCTACATCATAGGTAGGCAGGATAGTGTCGCTGTCATACATAACGCCCTGAATACGGGCATAAGGGCATAGCCAGAAGCAGGTCTGCTCGCGCATAAAACCCGCCAGAATATAGGTGCCCAGGGTAAATGCCAGTAAAACCGCGATTTCCAGGCCATTAAGGTTCAGGCTAAAAATATTGCCCCATAGCTGATAGGCATCGGTAAACCAGGCCATAAAGCTGATGCCGGTGAGCATACCAATTAGAATCCATATCAGGTGTTTGCTGGCCTTAATGCGGATTTTTCTGAAGTCCCAGGGGGCTTTATCCAGCTTTCTGCGTTTGGCCGGATTGCCTTCCAGCTTTTCTTCAATCCAGGTAAAGATGTCGGTCCAGATGGTTTGAAAGCAAAAGTAGCCGCAGAATACGCGCCCGGCAATTGAGGTGACAGCCGCCAGGGAGATGGCAAAAAACAGCAGTACCAGTGCCAATAGCCATACATCCTGAGGCATGATGGTGGCACCAAAGATATGAAATTTGCGGGCCGGAATATCAAATAAAACAGCCTGTCGATCACCCCAACGTAAATAGGGCCCCAGGAAGAACACCAGCCATACCGACATGGTCATCCATTTTATTTTACGAAAGCGGCCTTTCATGCGTTTGGCGTGAATGGTTTCCCCGCCAGTATTGACATGCCAGCTACCGCTTTCGTCATAAATCTGTTCAAGTGTTACTTCTGATTTAGCTGCTTTATCCAACATTGTCTCCTGCAAACTGATATATGACAGAGGGGATCCTAACCGCGCAATTATAGCACGTATTAGTGTTTTCTTATTGACTGAGGGTGATTGAATTTATGATTTGAATCATAAAAGATTCAAATAAGAAAAAACGGGCAAAAAAAAGAGAGCCGTGGGGAGGCTCTCTTTTAACAGGAAAACAACACGATTTAGTGATGAACTTCCTGGTCTTCCGAATGTGTGTGATTAATCAGTGATACCAGTTTCCATAAACCACCGATCATCACAACCGTAATGGCAACAACACTCAAAACTGAAGCGATCATAACTGCATCCATCTTAAATCTCCTGTTATTTAAAGGCTGTAACGCAATATATTATAGTCCACTTAAATAACATTTGATTTAGATCACTTATTGAGTATTTATTGACCCCCACCCAGTTTATGTACATAAATAGCCAGTTTTTTGATGTCTGTATCGCTTAGCTTACCGCCGCCAAATGTGGGCATTTCAGCATTACGAGTTTTAGGGTCAGAGGCATCATTTACACCGTGCTTAATGGTGTATTTTACGCTGGCCAGCTGGTCTTTGGCGGTAAAGCGGTAGATGCTGTCAGTCAGGTTGGCTGAACCCATAAAGGTCTGGCCTTTGGCATCCGCACCGTGACAACCGATACAGCCTTTTTCAGTAAATAAAGGCTCGCTTGCAACCTTGCCAGAGACTATTGCATTGGCCAGCTTATCGACCTCAGCATCACTCAACATAGCGGCGTGGGCTGGCATCATGCCTTTACGGCCACCTGTAATAGTGGTCTGAATATCGGCAAGGGTGCCGCCGTACAACCAGTCATCGTCAACCAGAGCAGGGAAACCAGGGTTACCCTGACCACCTGAGCCATGACAGGCTGCACAGTTGTCACCAAACAGAACCTTGGCTGAACGTACAGCATATTCAGACAGTTCAGGGTCTGCCATGATTTCAGCTGCGGTCATGTTTTTGATTTTTGCCTCGTAGGGGCCGCGGATTTTATCCAGAGCCGCTTCATCTTCTTTTAGTTCTTTCATCGCTGTCCAGCCAGTCACACCTTTAAAGTGAGTGGTCAGCCCAGGCCATGAAGGATAGATAATGGTATATACAACAACCAGTATCCAGCTCATGTGAAAGCCGATTTTCCACCAGGTGGGTGGCTCATTTAACAGCTCACGAAGATTGTCGTCCCAAATATGCCCGGTGTTATTTTCACCTGGAAACTTGTTTTTATCATCATCACTCATCGTTTTGAGTCCTCTATATCATCGTCGTCGTCATCGATCAGATAACGCTGCGATTCTAATTTCTCTTTATTTCTGGGATTAAATGCATGCACATAAGCCCAGATCATCAGGAAGAAAATGGAGACGGTGACAATCAGACCAATCCAGTCCTTAAATGTCATCGCCGCCCAGTCTGTCGTGAAATAATCCATGATTATTCGCGATAGGCCTTGTTTTCGTCCAGTTTAACCATTGTGCCCAGCACCTGCAGGTAATCCACCAGAGCCTGTAGCTCGGTTACACCTTTAACCTGGTTCGGCGCGTCTGCGATGTCGGCATCCGTATAGGGAACACCCAGCGTGCGCATGGCTTTCATGGTTGCCACGGTTTCCTGTGGGTCAATAGTGCTCTTGTCCAGCCATGGGTAATTAGGCATAACAGACTCGGGTACTACATCACGGGGGCCTCGGAGATGGCGATAATGCCATTCATTGGAGTATTTGCCACCTACACGGGCCAGATCAGGCCCGGTACGCTTGGAACCCCACTGGAATGGATGATCGTACATAGACTCTGAAGCCAGAGAGTAATGACCATAACGCTCTTTCTCATCACGGAAAGGACGGATCATCTGTGAGTGACACAGATAGCAGCCTTCACGAATGAAAACCATACGGCCCATCAGCTCGGGAGCCGTGTAAGGGCGGATGCCATCACCGGCATTCCAGCTTTCCAGCGTCTGGCCCTCTTTACGATCCCACATGACTTCCGGGTATTTGTTGTTTTCCATCGTATCTTTGAGATAGAACAAAGGTACGATTTCCACAATGCCGCCTACTGATAGCAGAACCATCAGCATGGCAACCATCAGGAACACATTACGTTCTGCTTTATCCTGAAGTTTTGTTGAATGGATTTGATTAGCCATTGATATTTCTCCTAAGCCGCTGCTGCCGCTGGCTTGTTAGCAGTTGCACTGCTTGCCATACGGATCGTCATAATGGTGTTGTAAAGCATGACTGCACCACCGGTCCAGAAAATCATGCCACCTACTGCGCGCATTACATAGTATGGGTGCATGGCTGCAACAGATTCGGCAAAGGTGTAGGTTAATGTGCCGAATGCATCATAATCACGCCACATCAGACCCTGCATAATACCGGATACCCACATGGCAATAATGTAAACCACAGTACCGACTGTTGCTAACCAGAAGTGCAGGTTAACCAGCTTGGCTGAATACATTTCAGTCTTCCACAGTTTCATAACCATATGGTACAGAGCACCGGCAGATACCATGGCAACCCAGCCTAATGCGCCGGAGTGTACATGGCCAATGGTCCAGTCAGTGTAGTGAGACAGGGCGTTAACTGTCTTGGCAGCCATAACTGGGCCTTCAAATGTAGACATGGCGTAGAAGGCCAGAGACACAATCAGGAAGCGCAGTACATAGTCAGTACGCAGTTTGTCCCATGCGCCGGATAGGGTCATCATACCGTTGATAGCACCACCCCATGAAGGAATGATCATCGCCAGTGAAATAGCCGCGCCTAAAGAACCGGTCCAGTCAGGCAGTGCTGTGTATTGCAGATGGTGAGCGCCTAACCATA
>JALTRC010000084.1 GCA_026998145.1 Gammaproteobacteria bacterium | reverse complement strand
TTAAAGGTAAACTCAATGGGGTCTTCGATAGTTAAAATATGCCCCGGCATGTGCAATGAACGATGGTCAATCATGGATGCCAGGGTCGTTGATTTACCAGAGCCGGTAGAGCCCACAACCAGAATAAGGCCCTTGCGCTGCATCATTAGGTCTTTCAGTTTATCGGGCAGGTTTAATGAATCGATCGATGGCACATCCGCTTTGATATAACGAATCACCATCGAGACTTCGCCCCGTTGCATATACACATTAATTCGGAAACGGCCAATATCCTTAAGGCTCATGCCCATATTCATTTCCAGGGTGGCCTCAAATCCCATTTTCTGGGATTCATCCATAATGCTATAAGCCAGCTCTTTTACCATACCCGGCTCCAGTGGTGTTTTACCCACCGGGTGCATATTGCCTTCGATGTTCATGCTCACTGGCGCACCTGTTGTAAAAAACAGATCCGAGCCGCCTCGTTCAGCCATCAGCTTCAAATAGGGCTTGAGATTCATACAACAACCTTTTTAACGTAGACGGTTTTTATTATCGGTTTCATCTTCCTGCATTTTCAGGCCTTCCACTTCCTGCATCAGGTCGGTGGTTTGGGCATCCTTACCCTGAAGTTTGATTTTCAGTCGCAGATCATTAATGGAGTCTGCATTACGCAGGGCATCTTCATAGGTAATCATGCCGCTTTCATATAATTCAAACAGGGCCTGGTCAAAGGTAATCATGCCATATTCATTGGACTTGGACATAAGTTCTTTCATTTCGTGAATATTGCCCTTGAATATCAAATCCTGCATTAGCGGTGTATTAAGGAAAATTTCAACCGCAGGCACCCGGCCTTCACCACCACGCAGTGGAACCAGTCGTTGTGAAATGACCGATTTTAGATTTAAGGATAAATCCATTAATAATTGTGGGCGGCGTTCTTCTGGGAAAAAGTTAATAATCCGGTCCAGTGCCTGGTTGGTGCTGTTGGCATGTAGAGTGGTTAAACACAGGTGGCCGGTTTCCGCAAAGGCAATGGCGTAATCCATGGTTTCCCTGTCCCGCACCTCACCAATTAAAATTACATCTGGTGCCTGTCGCAAAGTATTTTTCAGGGCAACTTCATAGTTGTCCGTATCCACCCCAACTTCCCGTTGGGTGACGATACAGTTTTTATGCTGGTGAACAAACTCAATCGGGTCTTCAATGGTAATAATATGGCCAAAGGAATTTTCGTTTCGATAGCCGATCATGGAGGCCAGGGATGTGGATTTACCGGAACCGGTAGCGCCAACAAAAATAACCAGACCCCGTTTGGTCATGGCAATATCTTTGAGTACGGGGGGCAGGTGCAGCTCTTCGAATTTTGGTATTTCAGATTGAATCACCCGTAATACCATGCCCATAGAACCCCGCTGGGTAAAAGCATTGACACGAAAACGGGAAACACCGGGCAGGCTGATAGCAAAGTTTACTTCCTGTTGTTTTTCAAACTCCCCCAGCTGTTTGTCATTCATAATGGAACGCACCAGCATCTGGGTGTGTTGGGGTGATAGCACCTGGTTAGACAGAGCTGTCATCTTGCCATCAATTTTCATGGAGGGCGCCGCGCCCACCGTAATAAATAAATCTGAGCCATCTTTTTGCACTAACATGCGCAATAAATCATGCATGTATCGTACGGCCTTATCTCTATCC
>JALTRC010000083.1 GCA_026998145.1 Gammaproteobacteria bacterium | reverse complement strand
TTAAATTCCAGTATGGTTTTGGCCAGGGCGTTATTGAAGTCATGACCATCGATTTTAAGCCTGAAAGTGGTTAATAATTCTCGTAATTCCTTATATGCGCTATTAAGTCCTATACGCAATTCCGATACTATGCTGCTGGCTTCTGAATCAGCGGCTGTTTTTTCGATAATGGATTCCAGTCGACTAACCTGGATTTTCATAAACGTCAGTGACTGAGCCAGTGAATCATGGAGCTCTCTGGCAATAGCACCACGTTCTTCGATAAGCGCCATACGACGCTTTTCTGCCGACTGTTGTGAAATATTAATAGCAATACCAATATGGCGTGCAATAGCTTCCAGTAGCTGTCTTTGCCATTGGTTGATTTCGGTATTGTTAGAAGGCTCAATGATGAGCACACCATAATGCTGAGATCGATTGATAATGGGAAATGTATAAATATTTTTTTGATTATTGCTCCCGTCATCCAGTTTTATTAACTGATTTTTTTCCGTGTTCAGGCATTTTTGACAATTGCTTTTCTTGCACAGGTGTTGCGTTAGCCGGTTAGTAATCCATGTTGATGCAATCATTGCTGCATTATCTGTTTTATCGTTCTTCAGGCATATAGCCCCTCGACCAGTTCCTGAATATTTTTCTATATCTTTTAATATATCGTTATATACAGTGTGAGGGGATTCTGCTTCATTAAGGCGTTTGACTGTTTTATATAAGAGTTCCAGGGAGCAATTACTTTTTTCAAGATCTGTTGTTTTTCGTTTAACCCTGTCTTCCAGCTCGCTGTAAATTTTTGACAGATCTTCTGCCATGGTGTTAAAAGCCTGACCCAGCCGGCCTATTTCATCTTTGCCTGTGCAGGCTACATGAAATGAAAAGTCCCCTCGGCTGGCCTGTTCTGCGCCTGTGAGTAGCTGCTTTAATGGTTTATGTATGCGTCTGTATACAATGATTAGTGCTGTAATTGTTAAAAGAGTGGTAAGTAAGAGGGAGAAAAACTGGAAATTATGCAGATGTCTTATTTTTGTTTCTGTATCCTGCTCAAGAAGTGATACAAGCTTATCTATATTTTTTACAAAATCAGATACGATCATAAAGTATTGATTGCGTAAATTTATAACGGCGGCACTGGATATTGACATGTCAATCATATCATTGTCATTTGAACCGGTATCAATAATACCATCCATGTAGATTTCAAATAGCGGTCTTATTTCTTGCTGCCATTGATTCAGTATTTTCTGATAGGCTTTATGAAAGAGATGGTGTTGATCGGCCTGTAAAACATTTGTCAGATTAGAGTTGTGTATATGTTGCTCAAACTCCTGAATGAGTTTATGTATTTCTTCCCAATGTTCGCGATCATTAACATTATCTTGAGTAAGATAACTGGCAATTCGATAGGCTCGCATGCGCAGTGCGCCTGACTCATTGATTGCTGTCGCCAGGCCCTGGGTTGTATCGGCTATAAACAGGGAGGCGGCCATACTGGCAAAGGCAAGCAGGGTAATTGCAGCCATCACAATCCCCATGCTCATGAGTAGTGAGTTTTGGAAGCGTAAATTCATGACCTTGATTGTATCTTTAAAGGTGTATCTACTACCAGTCCACCTGGCTACTACCAAAGAATTTTAGTGTGTCAATTAACACACTAAATTTATTTAATGATGATAAATATCTTTTTAGATCAACATGTTAAGGACATTCTTCGGCTACCACTTTAGTGGTAGAGGAAGTGTTTTTCAGAGAGGTGTATTAGCAAATTCTGTTAGATGTTTTTTCTTATGTAGGTTTTAATCGACGACGTAAATAAATTTAAGGGAGCTGGCCTGTTTTAAATTCACGATGTGAGTTCGGCAATGAATTAAAGGCTCCACAGTAAAAAAATCAGCTATATCAAATAAAGATTAAAACAGGCTGATAATAATCATGACCAAGGGGAAAATATGATGCGACACAAACAGTTTATTAACGGGGTTTTTGGTTTGGCCCTGTTTGCTGTCAGTTCAACGGGGTTTGCAGACTCGGCTCTTGTGAAAGAGGGGGAGCAACTCTTTAATATGAACTGTATGGCCTGTCATCAGGCTGATGCAATTGGTAAACCAGGCTTTGCGCCATCCCTGACAAATAAGGAACTGCTCAGCATTGCATCTGACAAGTTCTTTATGTCCACCATCAGAGATGGTCGGGTAGGCACAGGTATGCCTCCTTTTGCACATCTGGGTAAAAAGAAAATAAAAGCTATTGTGGCTTTTTTGCGCTCCCATGAAAAACTGCCTAACCGCTCTAAAGAGGTTGATGCTGAGCATACTTCCTACGGCGACCCCAGAAAAGGCAAGCTATGGTTTACTCAGATTTGTGAAAATTGTCATGGCACTGATGGCGAAGGTTATAGTGCGGGTGGTTCTGGTACAGCAATTGGTAAACCAGGTTTTCTGAATAAAGTATCAGACGGCTTTATTCGTGAAACGATTAAAAATGGTCGTTCAAATACACGTATGCGCGGATTCTCCGGGCCCGGTGGATTAGCTAATCTGAGGGATTCTGAAATAGATGATGTTATTGCGTATATGCGCAGCCTGAATTCAAAGTGAATGAGCGTGTTAAATCGCATAACAATGCAATAAGAAATTAATATTTTATTAAATTATTGAATGGGAATTATAGAATTATGAAACGTAGCAAAGATCCTTCCCGACGTGACTTTATAAAAAACAGCACGTTCATCACAGGTTCAGCCGTTGGTGCTGGGCTGTTTGTTGGTAATAACCCGGAACTTGAAGCAGCCCCTTCCAGAGATAAAGAGGCGTCAACCAAGCAGACAACGGCACTGGCGCAATGTCCATACTGTGGCGTAGGTTGCGGTACGGTCATTATTTCGGAAAATGGAAAAATTGTTTCCATGCGTCCAGATAAGGATCATCCGACTAATAATGGCCTGCAGTGTATTAAAGGCCTGACGGCGGCAGAGCCTATTTATGTCGATCGTCTGGAAGGTGATTCCTATGTGCGTAAAGACGTATGGGCCGAGTGGAATAAGCCGGGCCATGGTGATCTGGAGTATACCAGCAAAACAAAAAATGCCTTTGATGATGACTTATTTGTAAGGGTTCCCTATAAAAAAGCATCGGAAATGGTAGCCCATAAAGTGGCACACTTTGTTAAAAAATACGGTGGTAATTCAATAGCGCTATATGGTTCTGGTCAGCTGACAATGGAAGGCCAGTATCTGGAAAACCTGTTTATGAAAGGTGTTCTAGGTTCCAATACTATCGAAGCTAATGCACGTATGTGTATGACATCTGCGGTAACCGGTTATTTTGCGACCCTGGGTTCAGATACACCTCCGCTAGCATATGAAGATATTGAGCTGACCGATATGGTTATGCATTTTGGCCATAATGCGCGTGAATCACATCCTATTATTTACTGGCGTATCGCAGACCATAAAAAGAAAACCAATATTCCGACAACGGTTGCTGATCCGCGCTGGACAGGTTCCAGCCAGGGTTATGCGGATATTAATCCTGATAACCATGTACACATTCCCGTAATGAATGGGGATATTAGTTTGCTTAACTCTATTGCTCACGTCCTGTTAAAAGAGCATGAGGATGTTATTGACTGGGATTTCCTGAAGAAGCATGTTAAAGGCTGGAAGGAATATGTAAAAGGAGTCAGGGCGGATTATAGCCCGGAGCAGGTACAGGACCGTATGGGGACAGATAAGGTCACGCCTGAGATGATTCGTCGTGTAGCGGGCATGTTTGCAGATGCAACACGCAAGCGTTTGAAGCGTAGCAAAATGGATCAGAACGGTGATGGCCACGGTGGCGTTATTATTATGTGGGGTATTGGTTATAACCAGCATATCCACGGACAGCATAATGTTATATCCATTATCAATCTGTTGACGCTTACGGGTAATGTGGCTAAACCAGGTTGCGGTCCTTTCTCTATGACGGGGCAGCCGAATGCTATGGGCGAGCGTTTTACAGGTGGCTTAACCGGACGCCTGCCATTTAATATGCCGCTGAAAAATGCCAAACACCGTAAACATATGGCGAAGGCCTGGGGTGTACCTGAGAAGAACCTGATTACAGCAATGAAGGGTGATAATCGGGGTATGGCTGTTGGTATGATGGAACGCTGCAACAAGGGTAGTGTTAAGGCGATGTTCCTGGTTTATGCAACCCATATTGATTTGCCTGATTCTTATAATCTGGTGCGTCCGGGACTGATGAAAACCTTCAATGTTGTGCAGGAAATATATCGTCATGCACCTAATAATCTGTTTGCTGATGTCATTTTCCCAGCAGCAACCTGGGGTGAGGTAGATGGTACTTATATCAGTTCAGAACGTCGAATTAATATCTGTCAGGCGGGCGGTACGCCACCACCGGGCTGTCTGCCTGATATGGATATGGTTATCGATAAAGGCAAGGAGCTTGCGGAGTTGTTAGGTCTGGATGCCAATAAGATTTTCCCATGGGGTAAAAATGATAAGGGTTTCTATGATGCCGAACAGGTATTTCGTTCAGTAGTTGAGGCATCGGCAGGTACCGATGCTGATCTTACCGGCATGCTGGAAGTTGAGAAAGTTGATGGTACGGGTTTGTATCAGCAATTAATTAACCATCGTGGCATACAATGGCCGGCGCCTACTTACACAATTGCCAATGAAGGTGGAGCGAAACGTCGCTATATGGGACAGGAAGGTAAGTGGAAGTCAAGGCCATACGGTTATTTCCGAACCAAAGACGGCAAAGTACATATGAAGCTGTGCAAACAGGATTATAGTCAGCGCCAGGAAGTTACCGATAAACTGATGGAGTTCGGTGTTAAGAAAGATCATTATGTAATTGATAATCTTGATCTGATTAAAAAAGCACGAGACATGGCCCTAACGCCGGATCTTCCGGATGATAAATATCGTGATCGCCATTGGGATAAGATTCCAGATAATAAATATCCCTACTGGTTAGGTCTGGGTGTGGTGTATGAACATTTCCATACAGCAAAATCAATTCGCAGTCCGACTACCCGTCGACTGGTGCCTGAAATGTATGTGGAAATGCATCCTGATGATGCTAAAGCACTGGGCATTAAAGACGGTGACCAGGTTCGTTTGATTACTCGTCGTGGTCATTATCAGGCGCGTGCACAGGTGGGTACTAACAGTATCGTTCGACCTGCACGTAATTCGGTTCCAAGAGGTTATATGTTTAGTCCATGGAACCTGTCAGTTGCTGATAGTGCGGATCCGAAGAAAAACAAATGGTTGGCAAATGCTGTTTCCAATCGCTGTTTTGATCCGGTATCTGGTCAGGTAGATTTCAAAAAAATGGCATGTCGGATTGAAAAGGTGTAACGACATCTCATGTTTTTGAGGTCCTTTATATAAAACAACACGGCACACCATTGGTGTGCCGTGTTGTTTTATGAAAATCACTTATCGGTATAACAAATGTTTTTTATTCACCGGTGTTCTGAAGTCAGATGAAAAATATTGGTTACGCTTGATATAGGATAATAAGGTTTTTTATTATTCATTGTAGGCTACCCCCATGGTTGATTATTGTTTATGAAGAGACGTCACTTTTTAAAAGAGCTTATTGCTGGTGCAGTTGCAACGACGGCGTTGAAGTCTTCTGTCGTGGAGGCTGCATTTGTGCAGCAAACCAGCATTCGTTATCTACGTCCACCCGGTTCATTGGCAGAAAAAGACTTTGAAAGCCGATGCATTCGCTGCGGGCAATGTGGTGAGGTTTGCCCTAACCGTTGTATTGACTATTTTAATCTGGAAAATGGTGCCGCTTCACTTAATACCCCCTATATTATTCCCAGAGAAAAGGGCTGCATATTATGCATGAAGTGTGGGCAGGTTTGCCCAACTGGTGCTATTAAGCCCCTTGAACGTACGGCCGAAGATATTATTGGCCATGTTCGAATGGGTAAGGCAAGAGTTGAAAAATCCCTGTGTCTGTCTTATCAGGGGAAAACATGCGGTGTATGTTATCGCGCCTGTCCGCTTCAGGATGTGGCTATCAAGGTTCAATTACTGGAACAGCCTGTTGTACTGGATGCCTGTGTTGGCTGTGGTTTATGTGAGCGTTCATGTATTCAAATGCCTCAGGCAATTAGAATAATTCCTAATCATAATGGATAAACATTTAGAGTTAACAAGTTGATGAAAACAGATATTAAAGTATTTTTTTTATGGCGACATCTGAATAAACTGCGCTGGTTAATTATGAGCCTGGTTTTTTTTATGTTGGTGTTTTTACCTTTTGTACATGTATATCAAACCTATGTGGCTTCATTTTCATATGATCTTCTCACACAGTCAGAGAAGCAGCTGTTTGATATTATGGAGGCGGTGACTTCTCCCTTTGTGACAGATCCAGCTTCTCAGCTTGATGCAATTAAAGGTAATACCTGGTCAGGTAACTTTTTCGGTTATAAAATTTCAGATCCTCTGGCAGTCGCTGGTCAAATGGCTGCCTCCATATCAGTATACTGGCCGTTTTTTTTAAGTGGATTAATTCCGATTATTTTAACCATTATATTTGGGCGTTTTTTCTGTGGCTGGATCTGTCCGGCAAATTTTCTTTATGAGCTAAATACAGCGCTTTCATTATGGTTGCAGAAAATGGGTATCAGGGCAGGAAAAAGACACTTTGACAGGCGTCTTAAATACCTGGTACTTGCGCTTGGTCTGGGTGTGTCTGCCATGACCGGTTCTGTATTGGTATCAATGATTTATCCACCTGCAATTGTTGGGCGTGAAATATATTTTTCTATTGCTCTGGGTGGTTTCGGTGCTGGTCTGGTTTTTTTTGTTCTGACATTATTATTTGATCTGCTGGTATCGCGCAGAGGCTTCTGCCGTTATGTCTGTCCAGGTGGTGCCCTGTATTCATTGCTAGGTCATTTTCGTCTGTTTCGCATAAAACGTATTGTTGAGAACTGTAATGATTGTGCAAAATGTAATGCGGTATGCGAGTTTGGCCTTGATCCATTACGAGATGATTTTGGGCAGGAGTGTAATAATTGTGCAGCCTGTATAGCTATATGCCCAACAGATGCTTTAACTTTTAACCTGAGTATAAAAGATAAAGAGAATCAGGGGCCTGGGCATCTGGGTAAAAAATACCAGCAACAGAATAGTCAGTTACCGGAAGATAAAAATGCAACGACGTAATTTTCTTCAAAAACTGGTTTTAGCCGCCAGTTCAATCGGTGTGGCGGCTGTGCCTTATGCGACTGCCCGCCTTCTGGCACCGGCTGAGGCCAGTTCACTTTCTAATCATCTACGCCCGCCCGGCGCACTGAATGATGAAAATGAATTCGTAAAATCCTGTATTGGCTGTGGTTTATGTGGGGAAATATGTCCGCCAAAGTGTATTGATTTTGATAAAAGGCAGGGGGGTGACGGAGTGAATGGCCCGTTTATTAACCCTGAAAAAAAAGCCTGTATTCTATGTATGAAGTGTACTGAAATTTGTCCTACAGATGCATTAACAGAAGTGCCCAGAGAGAAAGTTAAAATGGGTATAGCGCAGATAGATCGTGCGGCCTGTTATCCCTGGGTTGATCGGGGCGTTTGTGGTGCCTGTGTGGCCGTTTGTCCTCTGGGAAAAAATGCAATAGGATTCAAGTTTGCCAATATGTATCGTCCTTATGTGAAAGAGGAGGGTTGCGTGGGTTGTGGAATGTGTGTGGAAATATGCCCTCATCCCAGTTTGCCTATCCGTATTGTGGAGCCGGGTGAAGGCTCGGTAACTAAACATACTATTTAAGGAAGTTCTGATCAATTCATGAACTCACATTTTAAGCGCAAACTATTTCGTTCAGAATTAATCAGGTGACGCCTTAATTATCATCCTCTTTGCTTAAATATAAATAGAGATCATTAAGAATGGTTTTTGATAGATTATCACTTCAGCTTATTAGAATAATAAGTCTGCTATTTATTTTACAACTGTTTCCAGCAGAAGTTCTTGCTCATCATGTGCTAGGACGGCCGGCATACAGTTTAAATGAAGACTCAAATACACCACCGAGCATGGAAGTGGAAACACAAATTGGTGATTACTATGTCACCTATATGGTGTTTCCTGCATTTCCTCGACCTGGTGAAAAAGGCCGTATTAATGTGAATGCATCACGTATTGATAATGGCAATACTTTTAATGGAAAAATGACTTTTACAGTGCGTGATGATGGCTGGTTTAGCGACCCTCATGAGGAGGTAATCGGTACTCAGGAAGTTTATGATGGTGTATTCCGGCAGGGTTTTTTATTTAAACAGAAAGGTGACTATATTATTACCGCCAGTTTTGAATCAGGTGGTGAGCCCTACAGGATTGATTTTCCTCTGCGAATTGGTAAAACCTCATCAATGGGGCCAGTCGGTATTGCGCTGATTTTAATTTTATTTATTCTTATTGTGGTTAATTTATTACAGCGTAAGCGTATCGTTCGCGAAAAAATACGGGATTCTCGGGAGGCCTGATGTCGCATCCTGGTTTACCTGCATACTGGGCATATATTGTCTGGGCTTTTATGCTGCTGATTTCTATTTTTTATCTGTTCGGCAATATGCCACAGAACAAACCATTAAAGCACTTTAGTCTGCTTAATTTACCGTTTGTGAAATCCCTTGCACATTTCCTGAGTCAATCATATTGGCCGCTTTTATTGTTAAAAATTATAACACTGAGCTTTTTTCTGCTGGTTATCTATGCGGGGCTCATGGGGACTCCCATACCAGAAAGGAATATTGCAACCGTTCTGACCTGGAATATATGGTGGGCGGGTCTGATTGTTTCTATTTTCTTTTTAGGCTCGGCCTGGTGTGCTATCTGTCCCTGGGATACTTTGGCCAGCTGGTTTGTTAAACCACGTTTTTTTAATTTCAAAATAAATAATAGTCTGGGTTTAACGGTTCCTCGCTGGTTACGTAATGTGTGGCTGGCACTGCTTATGTTTATTGGGCTGACATGGCTGGAACTGGGTGTAGGTGTCACCACCAGTCCCTACTGGACTGCGCTGTTATCCCTGTTAATGGTAGTGCTTGCAACCATGAGCCTGGCTATATTTAAAAACAAGGCATTCTGTCACTATATGTGCCCTATAGGTCGAACAGTTGGTTTTTATGCTCAACTGGCTCCCATTGAGTTACGCCCTATTGATGCTGATATCTGTGCATCGTGTAGCAGCCTGGAATGTTTTAATGGCACCGCTGATATTGATCCCTGTCCGACCCAGTTGGTAATGGGCAGACTGACGCAAAATACCTATTGTACCTCCTGTGGTAATTGTCTGAGAAGTTGTCCACAGGAAAATGTTTTCTGGCGGTTGCGGCCACAAAGCAGTGAAGCCATTCATAGTGCCCGACCTCACTGGGATGAGGCCTGGTTTATGCTGGTATTACTGGCTCTTACCAGTTTTCATGGTATTACCATGATGCCGTTCTGGGAAAAATGGATCACCCAGTTAGCTCAGAAAATCGGGGATTCGGGACAATTGTTACTGAGCTTTTCGGCTGGTCTTATTGTCAGTATTGCCCTGCCGGTATTAATGTATATTGTCGTTATTTTATTAACAGATTATTTTAGTAAAACGCGGGCAGGCTTTAAAAAACTTTTTACCGGGCTGGTGTTTATAAGCCTGCCGCTGGCCTTTGCATATCATCTTGCTCATAACCTGAATCATTTAATTCGGGAGTCGGTAGGGGCCAGCCAGCTTTTTCTGAATCCTCTGGGCGTAGGTGAAAAGCCATTGCAGTTCACTGAGAATATCCTCAGGGAATACAATATGCTTATTTCAGAGGATACATTATTTGCCCTGCAGGCATTGCTAATGATGTTTGGTTTCTGGATTGCGATTAAAGTATTACGTTACCGCGCTTATGGCCTGAAACTGAATTCGAAGTTAAGTCTACTACCCGCCTTGTTATATATTATTGCGGTAAGCGGTTTTAATCTTTGGCTGCTGACCCAGCCAATGTTGATGCGTATGGGGCCTTTATGTGTTGCGCCATAAGAAATTATACTGGAGAGTGTTTTGGATAGACGGGCTTTTTTTTCTCGAGGCGTTGGTAAAGTTGCCAAAGCGGTAACCAGTCATGCGGCTGATAAAGCCAGGGAAAATGCATCTCGCTGGATTCGTCCGCCTTTTGCAATTGATGAGCTGGATTTACTGCTGGCCTGTGACCGTTGTGGTGATTGCATAGCAGCATGTCCGTATCATATTATTTTCCCGTTATCTGCAAAACTGGGTGTAAAGGTTTTTAATACGCCGGCAATGGATCTGGTTAATCAGGGTTGTCATTTATGTGAGCAGTGGCCCTGTGTGGAGGCCTGCCCGAAAGACGCTTTAAAGCTGCCTGAAGCAGAACAGACGGCTGGTAAAAATGATATTGAAGATGATGGCGTTGATGGGGAAGAGGAAGAACTGAAAATTTTACCCAGGATCGCACGGGTTTTTATCGATGTTAAAACATGTCTTCCCTATACAGGGCCAGAATGTGGTGCCTGCCGGGTTTGCCCAGTAGAAGGTGCAATGCAATGGGATATGGAAAAACCGCTTATCAATGCTCAGCTATGTACCGGCTGTGCTCTGTGTCGTGAGGCCTGTATTGTTGAGCCTAAGGCAATTATCGTTCAATCTAAATATAAGGAAGTGTAATACCGCAGTTTGATTCCGGAAGATACGTTCTGTTTGAGAGTGGTGCGGTCGTTATACGGTGCGTCTATTCCCACTCTGTGGTATCAGGCACCGGCATATCTGCATGGCATTTGTAGCAGGGAAGTTTTAGCTTTTCATAGTCGCTATGATCTTCATCACTGCCACCTCGATAGACCTCTACGCCATCAGGAAGCGTGTGCGCGATCCCCTTATGGCAGTCGATGCATGTTTTATTTCTACCCTGTGCGTATTTATGTACCATGCCACTGCGGCTTTTCTGCATATTGATTTCCATTGCATTGAATGAGTGGCAGTTTCTGCATTCACGGGAATCTGTATTTTTCATGGTTTCCCAGACGTGAGTGGCTAGTGTTAAGCGTTTTTTATTAAATTTTTCCGTTGTGTCAATTGATCCGATCAGGGCATGGAATAGTTCGTTACTTGCCTGTATCTTGCGGGCTGTTTTATGGATCCAGTCTTTTGGGACATGGCAGTCGGAACATATGGCTCTGACGCCAGTTCTATTTTTGTAATGGATGCTGGTGATATATTCCTGATAAACATTGTCTTTCATTTCATGACAGCTGATGCAGAAATCCAGTGTATTGGTTTCCTCCATTGCTGTATTGAAACCGCCCCAGAATATAATGCCGGTAAGCATAAATATTAAGGCGGCGCCAATGCTTGTGTCTAAAATAATTTTCTTTGAAAGAAACATTCGCATATTTTAAAGGATTATGGGATTAAATTACATGTGGTAGCAGGGCTAATAGCTGAAAAATACAGGGGGTAAAAATATCCAGTCTCTGATTGATTGTATTTGCCGGCTTATTTAAGGATAATCTGACGACATTATCACTTTAGAGAAACGACCTCAGTATGTCAGATCAGAATAATCTCAATTTTGAAGGCGTAGAAAGACAGCCCATTTCCGAATTCACCGAAAAAGCTTACCTGGATTATTCCATGTACGTGATTCTAGACCGTGCTCTGCCGTTTATTGGTGATGGTTTAAAACCGGTGCAGCGGCGTATTGTCTATGCCATGTCGGAGCTGGGCTTAAATGCGTCGGCCAAGCATAAAAAATC
Organism: Gammaproteobacteria bacterium; assembly: GCA_026998145.1. Classification (GTDB taxonomy): domain Bacteria; phylum Pseudomonadota; class Gammaproteobacteria; order SZUA-229; family SZUA-229; genus JALTRC01. Next base: position 2,127 of record JALTRC010000083.1, on the reverse strand, counting down.
GGCCCGTACCGTGGGTGATGTGCTGGGTAAATTTCATCCTCATGGGGATAGTGCCTGTTATGAAGCCATGGTGCATATGGCGCAGCCGTTTTCCTATCGCTACCCGCTGGTGGATGGTCAGGGTAACTGGGGGTCGCCGGATGATCCCAAGTCGTTTGCCGCCATGCGTTACACGGAATCCAAACTGTCAAAGTATGCGGAAGTCTTATTGCAGGAGCTGGGGCAGGGCACGGTTGACTGGCAGTTAAACTTTGATGGTTCATTGCAGGAGCCTGTGTCATTGCCGGCCCGCTTGCCCAATGTATTATTAAATGGCTGTACCGGCATTGCCGTGGGGATGGCAACCGATATTCCATCCCATAATCTGCGTGAAGTGGCCAGCGCCTGCATTCGTTTGCTGGAGCATCCAAAATCTACGGTGGATGAATTATGCGAGCATATTAAGGGCCCGGATTTCCCGACCGATGCGGAAATTATTTCCACGCCTGAAGAAATTGCCAGCATGTATCACACAGGCAGGGGCAGTATCCGCGCCCGTGCCGTGTATGAAAAAGAGGGCAGTGATATTGTCATAACCGCGCTGCCTTATCAGGTGTCAGGCAATAAAATTTTAGAGCAGATTGCCCAGCAAATGACAGCGAAAAAACTGCCCATGGTGGAAGATATTCGGGATGAATCGGATCATGAAAATCCCACCCGTCTGGTCATAGTGCCTCGCTCTAATCGTGTTGATACCAACATGCTGATGAACCATTTATTTGCCACTACCGATATGGAAAGAACCTATCGTGTGAATATGAATATGATAGGTCTGGATGGCCGGCCCGGGGTTAAAAATCTGCGGGTGATTTTAAAGGAATGGCTGGCTTATCGAACCCTGACCGTGCGCAATCGTTTGAACTGGCGGCTGGAAAAAGTTAACAAGCGTTTGCACTTATTAGACGGCCTGTTAATCGCATTTTTAAATATTGATGAAGTGATTAAAATTATCCGTGAATCGGATAAGCCTAAAGCCGCACTCATGGAACGCTTTGCCTTAAGCGAGTTACAGGCAGATTATATTTTAGATACCAAGTTGCGTCAGTTGGCGCGGCTGGAAGAAATGAAAATCCGCGCCGAGCAAAAGGAACTGGAAGCGGAAAAAGCCCAGCTGGAAAAACTGCTGGGCTCGGATCAGCGTTTGAAAACACTCATCAAAAAAGAAATCCTGGCCGATGCGGAAACCTACGGGGATGAGCGTCGCTCACCCATAGTGGCAAGAGAGGTTGCCCAGGCCATGGATGAAACCGCGCTGATACCCAGTGAGCCGATTACGGTTGTGCTATCCCAGAAAGGCTGGGTGCGTGCAGCCAAAGGCCATGATGTGGATGCGGCCGGGCTGAATTATAAATCCGGTGATGCTTATCAGGCATCTGCAACCGGCAAGAGTAATCAGATGGCGGTGTTCCTGGATAGCACTGGCCGCGCCTATAGTTTGCAGGCCCATGGCCTGCCATCGGCCAGGGGGCAGGGAGAGCCATTGACCGGGCGCTTTAGTCCACCGGCGGGTGCGGAATTTGTCAGTGTAGTCATGGGCTCGCCGGATGATTTATATCTATTTTCCACCTCTTATGGTTATGGCTTTGTATGTAAGCTGGGTGATTTATATTCCCGCGCCAAAGCCGGTAAAACCTTTTTAAAAGTGCCGGAAGGGGCCAGCGTATTGCCGCCGGTCAAAGTGCGCAGTGTGGATGATGAATGGATAGTAGCGATCAGTTCGGAAGGGCATATGCTGGTTACGCCGCTGGCAGAACTTCCGCAAATGTCCAAGGGAAAAGGCAATAAAATTATCAATGTGCCACCGGCAAAACTCAAGGCAGGTGAGGAATGGATCTGTGCTGTTGATCTGGTAAAAGATGGGGAAAAGCTGACCCTCTATGCAGGCAAGAAACATAAAACCATGAAGGGGCTGGAAGTGGATGAGTATGCCAATGAACGGGGTAAGCGTGGTTTGAAACTGCCGCGAGGTTATCAAAAGGTCGATGCGATCAAAGTTGATAAGCAGGACTAATCAATCCGTAAAAGGGGTGGAATATGAGATTAATATTATCGTTGCTGCTGGTGTTATTACTACCCGCATGTGCGTCT
>JALTRC010000082.1 GCA_026998145.1 Gammaproteobacteria bacterium | reverse complement strand
GAATTAATGATAATGCGGACAGTCTGTGCCAGCTTAGTGAGCAACTGTTTGATGCAGGCGTCTTACCCTATTATTTACACCAGCTGGACAGAGTTGCCGGGGCCGCGCATTTTTCGATAACCGACGCCCAGGCACTTGGCTTAATGGCTGAAATGCGCCGGCGCCTGCCCGGCTATCTGCTGCCCCGCCTGGTTCGGGAAAAGCCCGGCGAAATCAGCAAAACACCGTTATTTGGGCTATAAGACTCTGTATAACCACGAATTTAGCTGAGAAACATAAGGCATCTTGCTGTTTTTATTAAATTTCTTAAGCTTATTAGAAAAATAGGATAGACTAAGAGTCCTCTATACAAAGGACAGCAAAAGAGCGGTTCGATATTTTTTATGAAACTGAATATTCCAGAACAGAATGAGCCAGCCAGGGACGATTTTCCCAATCATCCACGCAAGGTTAAAAAATGGCTGGCCGACCTGCAGCGGGTTAATATGGGCGAATTCACCCGTCAGGTTTACAATAATCTGATGAAGCTCAATCGTCAGTCCATGGCGGTAAAACATCGTCTGGAAGATATGGAAATGCTACGTGAACCGGCGCGACATATTTTCAACCATCTGCATAAACACTTTATAAACCGCACCCTCCCCCTGCCGGAAAAAAGTCTCAAGATTGTTAACCTGAATATGGCCATACTGTCCGAAATGGCGATTGGTTATAAAATCATTATTTTTGAAGCGGCCAATGATCTCAGCAAGGTGGACAATAAAACCTTTATGATCGCCTGTGAGCGCGCACTGCATTACCTGTCAGAAATTCTCCTGCGCTCCAGCCAGGTATATACGGTTCCACCCAAAGGTATCTGGTGGGATATTCACCATATTTATGCTTATGCAGAGCACAAAAACCTGCACACTAAAAAAGTAAAAGACCCGGAAGCTATTACTCAAACCACCACGGTTGAGAATTACTATAAACATATCTTGCTGTTTTCTCTGTCGCGCCCTAATGCACTGCGTCAAAGTGATACGGAACGGGTTAACAAGAATCTTGCTGAATGGGCAAGCAAAACAAGCTTAAGTACAAAGCCCACAAACAATAAACTCAATCGTTATTTCTGTAGCCGCATTAATAGCGACCTGCCACCTAACTGTATTTCTGAAGAAGACCTGAAAGGCATTAATAATATTCGCGCCATCGATACAGACAAACTGGTTAAAAGCTTAAAGCCACTGATTAATGAAGATGAATCCTTTAGCAGTGCTATTGCAATTGGCGACCAGGTATCTCAGGAAACCCTGCGCACCCTGATAACCTCCTGGAGCCTGTGTGCCAAACGACGTTTTTCACGCGCCGCCCGTGAAGGCAAAATAAAAGTTGCAATCGGTTTAAGCGCTATTTACAAAACCTTAAACGAAGAAGCCGAGCCGCCCACAAGAGCAAAAGATAAAAAACCAGGGCATATGTTTTCTCTGGAATCCATATCCGATACTCACCGCGCCGATAAAGATATTTTTGCGCAACAGGACCCATCATTTTTTATTACCCACCCGAATATGCAGGCTGAACAGGATTCCTCTGCGGGTGCCTGGGACATGGTCGCCAAAGGCCGTGCACTCACAGAAACCTATGCACAGGAACTGCAAACCCAGAATGATGAAATCGGCGAACTGAATAAAGATAATCCTGACATACACTGGCGAGTTACCAATGTCAGTGCCGGTGGCTATTGTTTACAATGGGATTCAGATAACCCATCAAAAGCACAGGTAGGCGAGATAATTGCGATCAGGGAAAAAGAGCCAGACCACACTTACCAGTGGCGCGTTGGCGTCATCCGCTGGATGCAATACACCTACAAACAAGGCCTTGAAATTGGTGTGCAGGTATTATCACCTAAACTGGTAACCTGTACAGTGCGGCGTTTAAAACGCAAAAATGAAGAACCTTTTGAATGCCTGATGCTACCGGGAATCAAACCTATTCAGCAGCCGTCTACATTACTGCTACCGGCCCATGCATTTAAGAAAGGTGACGTATTAAGTATTTTTGTTTATGAACGTGACATTGAAATTAAACTTGGCAGTATACGGGAACATACTGGCTCCTTTACCCAGTTCCAGTTCTCCCAGATAAATGATTCCAAAGAACCAGAAGATAACAAGCCAAAGAAAAAAACGAATCCTGATAATTTTGATTCAATCTGGTCTTCTATCTAGGCCCTAATTCGAACCGAACAAATGCTTTAATGGAATACTTGTGAAAAAAGAAAATAAAGCCAATATCTTTATCATTGACGACTCCTTTAACAACGAGGAAAAAGTTGCACAACTCATGCGAAACTCTGGTTATTCAGCACATATAACTCGAGTAGAAGATGATGAAGACCTGCAGGAGGCTTTAAACAAAAGGCAACCGGATCTTTTATTATATTCCATGGGCATGGAACTCATTAGCCTGCCTGAAACCATTGCTTTTCTGAAAAAACACAGCCCTTTACCCGTACCTGTTGTAGCCCTGAAAAAAGCTGACGATAAAACCGATATTATCGATGTCATGCTGGCGGGTGCAAAAGACCTTACATCTCTTGATACCGAGGAGCATCTTGAACTTGTTATTAAACGAGAGCTGAAAGCTCAACGGACTGCACGGCAACTGGCCCATATACAAAACATAAATTCAGAAACCGAAAAACGCTGTGAATCACTGCTCGATTCATCTCGGGATGCTATCGCCTATATCCATGAAGGCATGCATGTTTACTCTAATCAGTCATACCTTGAGCTATTCAAATTTGATGCCTCGGAAGATCTTGAAGGCATGCCAATACTGGATATGGTTGATGAAAACGACCGGGATAAATTCAAGGACTTTTTACGGCAGTATGATTCCAACCCACAAAAAACAGATAACAAGTTTGAGTTAAATCTCCGTGATTCATCAGGTGAACAGTTTAATGGAGAAATGGAATTTTTTCCTGCCAATATTGATGGCGAGCCCTGCATACAGGTTGTTATCCGTAATCAGGTTGATAATGCCGAACTTGAAAAACAACTGGCACTGCTCAGCCAACGTGACTCAGTTACCGGGCTGTACAATCGCCAGCATTTTATGGATTCATTACAACAAACCGTAAAAGATGCACAGCAAAATAAATACCAGGCCAGCATGCTGTTTATTAATCTTGATGGCCTGGCCGAGATTCGCAAAAATATTAGCGTGGTAGGTTATGACAAGTTTCTTAATGCTCTGTCACGTGAAATGGAAAAAACAGCCGGTGAAAATGATATTTTCTCCCACTTCGAAAGCCATAAGTTTACCGCTATTATTCTTGATCAGTCAGCAGAAGAAATAGAAGAATATTCCAGCAAACTGAGAAAGGCCGTGCATGATTTCTCAACAGAAGTCGAAGACCAAACACTATCAACCAGTTGCTGTATTGGTATTACCATCATCGATGAGAATACGCCGGATGCTAATGAAGTTCTGCATAGAGCAGAGCGAGCTGTCGATCAGGCCTGTGAAGCCGGCCCTAACTCACAAATAATTTACCAGCCTAAAGAAGGTGAACTGACACAGAAAGAGATCGATGCCAATATTGTTGAGGATCTGAAAGAAGCCTTAACCAGCGATCGTTTTATTCTGTATTTCCAGCCCGTTATCAGCCTGCATGGTGACACAGATGAGCGCTATGAAGTATTCCTGCGCTTAAAAGATACCGAAGGCAATATTGTATTACCTGCTGAATTTATTCCGGCAGCCGAGCGTACTGGCATGTCCCAGGCCATTGATCGCTGGGTATTTCTGAACACAATTACAGCCCTGACCAATCGCTGGAAAAACGGCCAGAGATGCCTGTTCTTTGTTAAATTAAGCGCAACATCTCTGAAGGATGTTACCCTGATGAACTGGCTAAAAGAACAACTCAAAAAATATAACGTGCCCAAAGATAGCCTGATCTTTGAAGTTAAGGAAAGCGTTGCCGTAACAAATTTAAAACACACGGCCGAAATTTCACGCTCCTTAAAAGAACTCAACTGTGGTTTTGCTATTGATGATTTTGGTACCGGCAAAAATCCATTTGAATTACTCAAACATATCCCTGCCGATTACCTGAAGCTGGAATCATTATTTATGAGCAATTTATCCAGCAGTGTTGATAACCAGGAAGCCGTAAAGAAAATAACGGAAACCGCAACCAATATGAATAAACTCACTATTGCACAGAGTGTAGAGGATGCAACCAGTCTGTCTGTTCTCTGGGGAATGGGGATCAACTTTATTCAGGGCAACTTCCTTCAGGAGCCTTCACCCACCATGGATTATGACTTTACCTCTATGGGAGGCTAGTATTTATATATGACCAAAACAGATAAGCTGACTGTATAAAATACAATTTTTTATTTGACAAGCAACTATTTGCTCATCTAAGTTATGGCAAAATAATAACGATATAAGCTAGTCAGATATGAAAAAAAGCAGTGAATATTTTAATAAAAAATCCCGCCTCATTCAGTACCCGGAAATAGATTCGGATATGAATACAAGCCTGGCGCCTTTTGATGCCAGCGGCATAAAATCCCGTCTACCCGAACTATTGACTGTACAGAATGATTTTTTCCCCTGCTTCGACTGGACATTTCCCCCACCCCTGTTAAATAAATCCAGCGCCCCTGAATCTGCTGCTGAATTATTCTCACAGACTTCAGTTATTCCTGATCGCTACTCCATTTATTTACACAGCCCTTTCTGCAAATCCCTATGCAGCTTCTGTTATTACGCCATTATTCCGGGAAAAGGTATTGATCTTGCCGATCAATATGTGGATTATTTAATTAAAGAAATGCAAATGTATAGCCAACGTTTTAAAGGCCAGATTTGTGAATCTATTTATTTTGGCGGCGGCACCCCCAGCTACCTTGATAATAAAAACCTGAAAAAAATATTTGATAGTCTGCGACAGAATTTTGATATTGCTGATGACGCAGAAATTACAATTGAAGCAGCCCCTGGCACATTACCAGAAGAGAAAAGTGAATTACTTCACTCCCTGGGTGTAAATCGCCTGAGCTACGGCATACAGACACTGGATGAAAAGTTACTCTCCTCCATGAACAGGGACTACACGGTAAAAGAAGCCTTAACAGAGCTGTCTCATGCTTTAGACATAATCGGCAATGTAAATGTGGATACCATGTATGGCTTTGAAAATGAAGCCGATGACACACTACTAAACACCTTAAGTACCTTTAAGGAACTGGGCATCCCCAGCTTTTCAATCTACGCACTGGATACGCAACGCACCGAAACCAAGCATGACCTGCTCCCCCCTAAAGATGATGCATACGACAAAAAAATCAGGCAGTTCGCCAAAGCCGAAGAGCTGTTAATGTCATGGGATTATCAACCGGTATTGCAAAATGTATTTATCGACCCCCAGCGTGCTTCATACCGCCACCAACTGCGCCGCTGGGACAACCTGCCCCTGCTTGCCATGGGTATAAATGCACAGGGCTATGCACCGCAACGTCCTTATCAAAATGTGGGCAGCCTAAAATCCTATTATCAGCTTATTGATGAAAACAAACTTCCCATCGCATCGATCGATATATTAAATCCTGAACTGGAATTATGC
>JALTRC010000081.1 GCA_026998145.1 Gammaproteobacteria bacterium | reverse complement strand
CGGGGTACCGGCGGTTTGTGTCCACAGGTAGCTGATGTTGGTGCCATCTTCTGCATCACTGGAGGCAGAGCCATCCAAAGTTACTAGAGTTCCTTCATTGACGATCTGGTCTGCACCAGCATCGGCAACTGGCAGTGTATTGGTAATCAGGGCATCCTGTACAAATACGCTAATGGTATCGCTTGCCGTTAGACCATAGTTATCGGTAACGGTTAGCTGAAAAATCAGCTCATCGGTGGCGTTGGGCGCTAGGTCGGGCAGTGCAAAGGTCGCTGTACTGGTATTGGCATTGGTCAGGCTAACGCTAGTGCCGGATGTTTGTAGCCAGGCGTAGCTGGCAATGCTGCCATCACTGTCGGTAGAGGCTGTGCCATCCAGTGTTGCCGGATTGGGGTCATTATCGGTGAGGAGCTGGTCGGCTCCTGCACTGGCCACAGGGGGCTGGTTAACCAGTGTCAGTGTGGCGACAGTCACATCCTGCACCAGTCCCTGATCACCGGTCACTGTCAGTTGAATATCAATAGTATTGCCGGGGTCATCAGGCGTGGTAAAGCTAAAGCTGCTCCCATTGGTCACCCCTGGATTAACAATGGTGCTGCCGGCGGTTTGCGCCCAGTTATAGGCGGTAATGGGGCCTTCCGGGTCGGATGAGAAATTGCCGTAAAGGGTCACCTGGGCATTATTATTCAGGCTGCTAATGGTATTACCGGAAGCATCGGAAATTACCGCAGTGGGAGGCGTATCCACATCATTGATGGTGATATTGATGCTATCGGTGGAAGATACTCCCAGATTATCGGTTACTGTTAGCTGGAATGTCAGTACATCATTACTGGTATCCACCAGAGGGGCGGTAAAACTGGGGCTGATACTGCTGCTGTCACTAAGGGTAACGGTGTTGATGCCCCCGGTTTGTACCCAGGCATAGCTGGCAATGTTGCCGTCATCGGTGGAGCCGGAGGCATCCAGGCTTACGGGTTCACCTTCATTAACGCTTTGATCCACACCCGCATTGGCGGTGGGGGCGATATTGGATACCAGTGCGTCCTGCACAAACACGCTAACGGTTGCGGTGTCGGTAAGGCCGTCGTTGTCCGTTACCGTCAGCTGGAAAACCAGCTCATCTGTGGTATTGCTGGCAACTGCCGGGGCGGTAAAGCTGGCGGTTGCCGTATTGGCCCCTGTTAGCGTGGCAGTAGTACCGGAAAGCTGCTGCCATGAGTAGCTGCTTATTGTGCCGTCCGTATCAGTGGATGCGCTGCCATCAAGGCTGACTGCATCGCCTTCGGTAAGGGTTTGGTTATTGCCGGCAACGGCAGAGGGGGGCTGCTGTACCTGAATGGTGAAAGTGGTACAGGCAACATAGCCATCCCGGCTTCTGTGTCCACCAAAGCTGACTTCTACACCATCCCCATTTACCGGCAGGCCGCAGGCAAACAGTGTGCTGCTGCCAGCAGTAGCCGGTGCCTGCCAGTTGAATGTCCAGCTGACATCGAAACTGCTGCCCGTATCGACAGTGGCCTTGCGTGCGCTTTGTGTTAGCTCGCTATTAATAATGGTGGTTTCTGAATCGGTGGATATGAGGGTGCCGCTATCTGTGGAAAGGTCAAAGCCACCGTAATAGGCAGAGCTGGAGCGAGGTGCTATCAGTTTGAATGTGTAAGTATTGGTGGAGCCGATAAGAACCGTATTACTACCGGATATTTGGGCACTGCTGGCAGGGGTAGAGCTTGATACATTATGGCAATTGTGGCAGGAGCTGCTGCCGGTTTCTGCCAGAGAATAGCCGGGAATACCGGCGTTACTGGCCATGGCATTATTCGCCAGCCATATCAGGCCGCTGGTAAAGAGAATGGTGAAATGTTTATGCATACCGCTTACACGCTTCCGGGGAAGAAAAGGTTCCTGAAAAATTCATAAATAGTTTGTGTCAGACGTGGGGTGGATCAAACGCAGTGGATCCACCGCTTATAGCAAGCTATCGGTGGATCCGCGATGCTTGATCCACCCTACGCTGCTGTATAAATTAAAACGCTACTGTTTAAAAAATAGTCAATAATCAGGGTTTTTACTATCACTCATCAGGGGTAATTCGGTGTCTTTCAGATGAGTGGTGATTATCTGCCGGTAAAATAGCGAAATTCTGCCAGCAAGCTGGTGCCTTGCAGGGGAATATCCCCAGCCAGGGCCGCGCCTCCACTAATACTGTCATTGCCAATACTGGGTTCTCTCAGGTTTTCATCCAGCAGGTTACGAATGCGTATGGCAAAATCCCAGTTATTGTAGTGATTTTGATAACGCAGCATGACATCCAGGCGAACATCGGCCTTAACGGCGGGCCGGGTATCAGCCAGTGCTCTCGGGCGGCCAGCAATATAATGCAGCTCCGGGCTGAGCTGCCAGAAGTTTTTAAACTGCCAGTCCAGTCGGCTATAAATCTGTTTGGCAGGGGCATAGGGGGCTTCTATGCCGGTTTCCAGCAGGCGGTTATATTGCCAGGCATAGTTGGCGCTCAGTTCCAGCATTGGGCCAATACGCCAGTTGATTTCAGCCTCCATGCCTATGCTTTCCTGGGTACCGCTGTTTTCAAAGGTAAAGGTATTGGCAATGGTGGTGTCTTCAACGGCGTAAATCAGGTTTTTGGCTCTTTGACCAAACAGGCTCAGGTTGCCCCGCAGCTTTTCGCTGGGGCGATAATCGAAAGACAGTTCCAGGGTATCGATGGTCTCTGGCTGTAGCTTTTCGTTACCGTTAAAGCCCAGCTGGTTCTGTAGTTTCAGTTCTTTGTACACAGGGGCGCGAAAGGCTCGGCCATAGAGTAATTTTGTGCTCAGGTTGTAATTGGTTTGCCAGACCAGTGCCAGGCGGGGGTTGGTTGTGCTGCCAAAATCAGAATAGTTGTCATAGCGGAGGCCGGCGGTTAGTGTCCAGTCGGTGATGAAATCCCATTCATCCTGCACGGAGATATAACGCACCTGCCTTTCCCCGTCAGGCAATGATGCATTAGCCGGGTTGCTGATGTCTGTTGTTTGAGACAGGGCGGTGGCCTGGCCTGCATCCAGCACAGCCGGCCCAAAATTACGGGCTTCGTCTTCCCTGTACTTTTGCATCTGATAACCGCTGGACAGGCGCAGGCTGTGATTATTCCAGCCGTAATAAAAGCCGGTTATTTCAGCGTGGGTCTGTTGTTCGTTACTATTGGTTTTATTAATCATGCCGCCGGGAAAGCTGACATTGCGAATGCCGCTGGTAAATAAATTGCCATCATTGCCCACAGGCGCAATGCTGCCTTCCGGTAATAAAAACTGTTTTTTATTATTGCGGTAATCCAGATAGGACAGGCGCATATTCAGCGACCAGTTATCCGTAAAGCGGCTGTTTTTATATTGCAGGCTGGACAGGCTGGCCCGGCTGTCCAGTTTGCCATCGGGGTCGATCACATCCAGGCCGGGTATGCCATGGCCATTGCCCTGATTATTATTCAGCCACAGCCATTGATTCATATTCCAGTGGGCGTATGAAAAATTCAGCTCCAGATCAAGTACATTAAAGGCATCGGGCAGAGGGGCAGGAGTCAGGCCCGCATTGCTGCCGGTGATATTATCAAGAAAGTTTTGCAGATCACGGTTAATCATGCGCCCGGAATCCCCGTGGGATGCCTGGTATTGTAATGAGGCATGAGATTGCCATTGACCCAGTTTGAAATTATTCTGTAACCAGGCGCTTCTGCTTGAAAAAGAGCCAAGCTGTACACCATATTCCTGCCCTTTTTGATGTTGGCGAGTAATAATATTAATCACCCCGACAAAGGCATCAGCGCCATAAACAGCGGAGCCGGGGCCGCGAATAATTTCTACCTGTTCAATATTATTAAGGGGTAATCGCAGGGATGAAAAGCGGGAGCCGTTTTGCAGTGTGTTGATAACCGTGCCATTGATCATAAACAGCATACCTGCATCCGGGTCGCGAAAAAAACCGCGCATGGTATAAATGGCATCACCGGCAAAATAGTTTTCTGATATGTGCAGGCCGGGAACCATTTCCAGTAATTCGTTTAGATTATTTGCTGATGAGTTTTCAATATCCTGGCGGCTAATTACACTAGCAATGGCTGGCGCTTTATAAAGGAGTTGCTCGCTGCCGGTGGCGATGGACACCATTCGTTCACTGCCATAAATCAGTTCCAGTGTTTCATCTTCATTGGCAATATCCCCATGGCTACATAAAGGCAGAAGCAGGCTTAACGCAGGGAAGAGGGCAAGTTTAGGTTGCATCCTGCTCTTCCTCCGGGCTGCTGGCTTTGGCAAGTAAAACCGGCCGGGAAATAATATAACCCTGGGCATAATCCATGCCCAGTTCCTTTAGCTCTGCCAGTGTTTCATCGGTTTCAATATTTTTAGCAACGGTTTTAATATTTAAAAAGTGGGCAACTTCATTTATGGATTTCACAATAATCTGATTAACGGGTTTGTGAATCAGGTCTTTAAAATACTCCCCGTCAATTTTAATAAAGTCGATATTGGTATCGTTAATATAGGCAAATGAAGTGGTGCCGCTAATAAAATTATCCAGTGCAATACGGCAGCCCAGGCTATGCATTTTCTGTATAAATTGAGTGGTTTGGGAAATATTATTAATGGCAACTGATTCGGAAATTTCAAAGCACAATTTCTCAGCTTCAATATGATGGTCGCTGATCTGATTTTTAATAAATTCGGCAAACTGTTCATCGTTTACCGACTGTCCACTAATATTAATTGAACAGTTATCCAGAGTATCTAGAAGATTTTTATTGTGTTTAAGGTGTTCCAGTGTGTTTTTAATAACCCATCGGTCAATATCAATAAGTAGATCATAACGCTCTGCCGATGAGAGGAATTTATGGGGCGGGATAATCTTGCCGTTAGGGCCAGTCATCTGCAATAGAATTTCAATATGCTTATTTAGTTCATCTGTATGGTTTAAGGGTTTGAATGGCTGGTAGAGAAGCTGAAATTTATTATGATCGATACTATCGGATATCAGGCTGGCTATTTGTGTTACGCCATCATGTTCTATGATGTTGGTGTCATCCAGATCAATGATATGTACCTGGCCACGGCCTTTTTCCTTGGCGATATAGCAGGCGCTGTCGGCTCTGGAAATAACATCACGCAAATTACCGGATGCCTTGTTTAAAGGCGTTGCCCCAATACTGACACCGATGGAAAAGTTTTTATTGTCGTAATGAAAACGGTACTGGGCAATGGCCTGGCAGATTTCATTACCTATTCGTCTGGCTTTTTCAAGGGAGCAGTTTTTTAAGATGAGTGCAAATTCATCGCCACCGATACGTGCCAGTACATCGGAATCCTTTCTAATATGTTGCCTGAAAATATCACTGATATTTTTAAGCAGTTCATCACCGGCACTGTGGCCGCAACTGTCGTTGACTATCTTGAATTTATCCAGATCCATATAGCAAAGCACATGCTCTGTTCCCAGGGTTTCACTCTCTTCAATGGTCAGGCTTAATGCGCGCTCAAAACCAATGCGATTGATAAGGCCGGTAAGATGATCGTGTATTGCCTGTTTTTCGAGGTGTATATTTTGCTGTTTGAGTTTTTCATCCCTTTCCGTCAGGGCATTAA
>JALTRC010000080.1 GCA_026998145.1 Gammaproteobacteria bacterium | reverse complement strand
CCCTATCGCATTGGTGATGTATTAACCATTGTGCTACAGGAAAGCACCAGTGCCACCAAAGCCGCAACAACCAGTACTAAAAAAGAAGACAGTGTGGATATGGCGGCACCAACCATTTTTGGTAAAACCCCCACTTACAATGGTACCTCCATTCTGGGCATGACCATGGCCCCAAAACGGGATTTTTCCGGTGAGGCAGATAGTGCTCAGAGTAACACCTTAAGAGGTGAAATTACCGTAACCGTGGTGGATGTTTTACCCAATAATAATCTGGTAGTGCAGGGTGAAAAATGGTTTACCCTGAATCAGGGCAAGGAATATATTCGTATTGCCGGTGTGGTAAGGCCACTGGATATAGATGCGGAAAACAAGATTGTATCGACCAAATTAGCCGATGCACAGATAACCTACAGCGGAGAAGGAATGCTGGCAGATAGTAATACTCAGGGATGGTTTACTCGATTCCTGAATAGTAAGTGGTGGCCTTTTTAGTTGTTAGTTAACAAGTTATTATGCCATTCCCGCGCAGGCGGGAATTCAGTTAACTAATTTATACTACTATTTAAAAAGCGATTCACCACAGAGGACACAGGGGAACACAGAGAAAAGCCTTAGTTCTGTATTGTTACAATAAAACCCCTCTGTGACCTCCGTGTCCTCTGTGGTTAAATCTTTTAAACCAATCGTCATTTCCGCGCAGGCGGGAATCCAGTTAGCTAATTTATATTACTGTTTAAAAAGCAACTCACCACAGAGGACACAGGGGAACACAGAGAAAAGCCTTAGTTCTGTATTGTTACAATAAAACTCTCTGTGACCTCCGTGTCCTCTGTGGTTAAATCTTTTAAACCAATCGTCATTTCCGCGCAGGCGGGAATTCAGTGAGTTAATTTATATAACTGTTTTAAAAGCAATTCACCACAGAGGACACAGGGGAACACAGAGAGAAGCTTGGTCCTGTATTGTTACAATAAAACCCTCTGTGACCTCCGTGTCCTCTGTGGTTAAATCTTTTTAAACCAACCGTCATTCCACCTGCACGGGAATGACAAGAAACAAGATGCTTTAAAACTTACAACTCGTTATGTTAAAGACTAGTGACTCTGATGCCCAGCGTTACCCGTAACCGCACTAGGATCAACCTCATACAGCGCAGGTAATGAATGGGCAATACCCTTGTGACAATCAATACAGGTTTTACCTTCTTCCAGGCCTTTGCTGTGTTTAGCTACTGCACGGGTTTGCTGTTCCACAAAATCCATAGACTCATAATCATGGCAGTTACGACATTCTCTTGAGTCGGTATCTTTCATGGTTTTCCATACGTGGCGTGCCAGTTCTAACCGATGCTCTTCAAATTTTTCTGGCGTATCAATGGTGCCCAGTATTTTATGCAATACCTCATTACTGGCCTGAACCTTACGGATCATTTTATATATCCAGGGCTTTGGTACATGACAATCCGGGCAGGTGGCCCGTACACCGGTACGATTTGAATAATGAATGGTATCTTTATATTCCTGATACACATTATCTTTCATCTCGTGACAGGAGATACAGAATTTTTCCTGGTTGGTTGCTTCCATTGCCGTATTAAAGCCACCCCAGAAAATAATGCCGGCCACAAAGCCCCCGAATAAAAGAGTGCCTAATGCGGCCTTGCTGGGCTTCTTAAGTTTTTCGATTAACGATTTAATGC
>JALTRC010000079.1 GCA_026998145.1 Gammaproteobacteria bacterium | reverse complement strand
CGGGAATTTATGTAAAATAGTGTGAACTCAAGCGTATTTATGCAGTCACATCAGCCGAATAACCGACAAAATAATGGCAAACAATGCTTTTTAACAACAACAAACAGATGATTTCAAAACGTTTTGGTGCCTGGGTGCTGATACTGTTTGTTGTGTCATGGATGAATCTGGGTATTCAAAGCCCTGCCCATGCGGCAATGCAGGGAAAGATGCAGAGCCAGTCAATGGCCGATATGTCCACGGCAAACAGCCAGCCATGCCATTGCCCACCATCCCTGTGCGAAGCCGTGCTTTCGCTGGATAATCAGTCTACAGATAGCAGTTTTGCTTCTGTTAGCCTCGATGACATACTGCGCTTCCAGCCAGTTATGGCCGTTGTAGTTGATGATTTACATCATTCCCAGAGTCTTATTCGTCTTAATCATTCAAACTGGCAATATCGTCAGATAAGCCCACCCCCAATAAGCCTGACCAGTCTTCTGTTAATCTAGATCCTTTTCCCAGCAATATCTGAAATTGTGTCAAAATGGCGCGTTACTGCGTCTGGATTACACCGGGGAAATCGGTATGAGTGTTCTAAAATTTAAAAATCTATTAATCGGCCTGTTAATCATGGCGCCTGCATCCCTTTGGGCGGCCACAGGATTAAGTTTGCAGGAGGCCGAACAACTGGCTCTGCAAAGAGATACGGTCAATAAAAGTTTCAAACAGCAGGCTCAGGCCTACAGTGAGCAGGCAAAAGCCTCTGATACCTGGGCTGACCCGCGCATCAAGTTTGGTACTCAGGCAGTGCCGGTGGATAGCTTCGATCTGCAACAGGAGCCAATGACTCAGGTTATTGTGGGCTATCAGCAAATGCTGCCTCGGGGTGATAGTCTGGCCTATAAGTCAGCCGCCATGATGGCCATGCAGCGAATGGAGCTGGCCAGAGCTGATAAGCGCCAGCGTGAAGTGCTGATGAAAGTGCGTCAGGCCTGGCTGGATGTGGTGTTGCAGGAAAAATCGATTCGCATTATTCAGGAAAATCGTGGCCTGTTTGAACAGATGCTGGATATTTCCCAGGCTTTTTATGCTTCTGGCCGTCAGCAGCAGCAGGATGTGGTGCAGGCCGAGCTGGAAATTTCTCTGGTGGATGATCGCCTGGAACAGGCGCGCTCAAAACTGATTGTGGCCCAGGCCAAACTGGCCAAATGGGTGGGCGAAGAAAATCTGCAAAATGGCGTGGCTGTCGATCAGGCAAATTTGCAGTTGCCGTCGCTTCCCTCCATTTCCAAGCTGGAAACCCGGCTGGAACAAAACCCTGAACTGATTGTGATCCGTGAAAAGATTGTAAATCAGCAGAAAAAACTGGATATTGCTGATGAGCAATACAGCCCCCAATGGGCTTTTGATGTGAACTATGGCCTGCGCTCCGGTAATAACCCAGATGGTTCCAGCCGTGCAGATTTTTTAAGCGCCATGGTGAGTCTGGATCTCCCCGTATTTACCGAAAACAAACAGGATCGAATGCTGTCGGCTGAGAAGCAGCGCTTACAGGCTGCCCGTTATCAGCAGCAGGATATTAAGCGGCAGTTGCTCAAACGTTTGCAGGCGGTATTAGGTCGCTTACAGAAATTAAAAGATCGTCATCAACTGTATGCGGACAAGGTTCTCCCCCAGGCAAAACAGAATGCCGACGTTTCCATGAGCGGTTACCAAAGTGGTGTGGTGTCCTTTTTTACCCTGACCCGTGCACGTGTGACCGAATTAAAAACCCGTTTATCTGATCTGCAAATTGATGTGGCCTACAACAAGGCCTTTGCAGAATTACAATATTTGATTGGAGAAAAATAATGAGTGCTTCCAATAAAACCATTACGCTGGTTGCTGCAATTGCCGTGTCCCTTGGCATTGGCTGGTATCTGGGCCAGTCACAGGCACCGTCTTCGGTGTCTCAGCAGGCGGCTTCAGAACAGGGCGCTCAAACGGCGGCCAAAAAGGATAAGAAAGTTCTCTACTGGGTTGCTCCCATGGATCCCAATTATCGCCGTGACAAGCCGGGTAAATCACCGATGGGAATGGATCTGATTCCGGTTTATGACGATGGTGGCAGTGAAGCCAGTGATGAAAAAGGCCCGGTGATTAAAATATCCCCCGCGGTAGAAAATAATCTGGGCGTGCGTACCGCCGTGGTAGAAGAAGGAAAACTGTGGCGCAAAATTGATACGGTGGGTTATGTGGATTTTGATGAATCTAAAGTCAGCCATGTGCACTTAAGAGTTGATGGCTGGATTGAAAAGCTGGCTGTGAGTGTGGAAGGGGATCGGGTGAAAAAAGGCCAGCGTTTATTTGATCTGTATTCCCCCAAGCTGGTGAACGCCATGGAGGAATATGTACAGGCGCTTAATTCATCTAATCGTCGTCTGGTTTCTGCATCGGAAGATAAGCTGGCTTCTTTAGGTGTGAGCAAAAAACAGATTCGCGCATTACAGAAAAACCGCAAGGTTCCCCAGACCATCAGCATCTATGCGCCACAGGATGGCATAGTGTCCAAGCTGTTAGTGCGTGACGGTATGTATATCAAACCCATGAACAAGGTCATGACGCTGGCGGATTTATCCAGTGTCTGGCTATTGGCAGAAGTGTTTGAAAGTCAGAGCGAATGGGTAAAAGAAGGCCAGAGTGCCGATGTAACTTTATCCTATTTACCGGGGCGTACCTGGGAAGGTACCGTAGAATATGTGTACCCAGAACTGGATGCGAAAAATCGCACCTTAAAAGTGCGTCTGCGCTTTGATAATCCCGGTGAAATGTTAAAGCCGAATATGTATGCCAATGTGTCCATTTACGGAGGCGCCAAAGACAATGTATTGAGTGTGCCCCGTGAGGCGGTATTACGTTCCGGTAAAAAAGAGCGTTTAATTATTGCCAAAGGCAATGGACGTTTTGCGCAACGTGAAGTGGTAACCGGTCTGGAGTCTGGTGACTGGATTGAAATTAAATCTGGCGTATCAGCCGGCGAAAGAGTTGTGACTTCAGCACAGTTCCTGATTGATTCAGAAGCCAGCATGAAAGCCAGCCTGGCCCGTATGTCTGACCCGGCGCCGGAAAAAGATTCCATGCAAGACATGGACATGCCAGTAAAGGGCAAGGGCAAAATTATCTCAATGATGCCGGAACACGGCATGCTGACCCTTGAGCATGAGGCGATTGATGCGCTGGGATGGCCGCCGATGACAATGGACTTTATTCTTAATGACGGTGTGTCATTAAAAGGTCTGGCGGTAGGTGACGAAGTTGAGTTTGAACTCACTAAAGTCGGTGATGATTATAAAATCAGCGCCATTGGCAAACAGGGAGAATAAGCATGATTTCTTCCATTATTCACTGGTCAATCAATAACCGTTTTATGGTGTTGGTGCTGACTTTTATGGTAACCGGCTGGGGTATTTATTCCGTTAAAAATACGCCGCTGGATGCCATTCCCGATCTGTCTGATGTGCAGGTGATTATTAAAACATCCTATCCCGGTCAGGCGCCGCGGGTGGTGGAGGATCAGGTTACCTATCCATTAACCACCGCCATGTTGTCGGTGCCCAAGGCGGTTAATGTGCGAGGCTATTCCTTCTTTGGGGATTCCTATGTGTACGTTATTTTCGAAGATGGCACCGACCCTTACTGGGCCCGTTCACGGGTGCTGGAATATTTAAGCCAGGTGGCCAGTAATCTACCATCTACCGCAAAACCGACGCTGGGGCCGGATGCTACTGGTGTAGGCTGGGTGTATGAATATGCCCTGGTGGACCGCACCGGCCAGCATGATCTGGCGCAACTGCGTTCATTACAGGACTGGTTCTTAAAATATGAATTGCAAACGGTGCCCGGTGTTTCAGAAGTGGCCACATTAGGCGGCATGGTAAAACAGTATCAGGTGGTACTGGATCCCAATAAACTGCGCGCCTATAACCTGCCGATTTCAAAAATTAAAAAGGCCATTAAGCGAGCCAATCAGGAAACCGGCGGCTCGGTTATTGAAATGGGTGAGGCGGAATATATGGTGCGGGCCACCGGCTATATTGATGGTGAGCAGGATCTGCGTGAAATTCCGCTTGGGGTGAATAAAAACGGCTCGCCCCTGTTACTGGAAGATGTGGCTGATATTCGTTTAGGGCCGCAAATGCGCCGAGGCATAGCTGAGCTTAATGGCGAAGGTGAAGTGGTCGGCGGTGTTGTGGTGATGCGCTTTGGTGAAAATGCCCTGAAAACCATTGCTGGAGTCAAAGCCAAGTTAGAGGAGTTAAAGCAGGGCCTGCCGGATGGTGTTGAAATCGTGGAAACCTATAATCGATCTCACCTGATTCAGCGGGCAGTGGACACCTTAAACGGCAAGCTGGTGGAAGAATTTATTGTGGTGGCGATTGTCTGCGCCGTATTCCTGTTTCACATGCGTTCCGCACTGGTGGCGATTCTGTCATTGCCAGTGGGTATTCTGGGCGCCTTTATTATCATGCACTCACAGGGCATGAATGCCAATATCATGTCATTGGGGGGTATCGCCATTGCGATCGGTGCGATGGTGGATGCGGCCATTGTAATGATTGAAAATATGCACAAGCATATTGAGCATGAGGGGCTGACCGATGAAAATCGCTGGCAACTGGTTGCTCGCTCGGCAGCGGAAGTGGGGCCGGCCCTGTTTTTCTCACTGGTCATTATCACCTTAAGTTTTATGCCGGTGTTTACCCTGGAAGCCCAGGAAGGGAAACTGTTTGCGCCACTGGCTTACACTAAAACCTTTGCCATGGCCGTAGCAGCCGGTTTATCTATTACACTGGTGCCGGTACTGATGGGATATTTTATTCGCGGGCACATTACCCCGGAACATAAAAATCCCATTAACCGGGTATTGATGGCCGGTTATAAACCGTTTATCGATATGGTATTACATGCGCCAAAAGCGGTGTTGGCTATTGCTGTTTTACTGGTTGTTGTAGGCATGTGGCCGGTCACTCAGCTGGGCAGTGAATTTATGCCGGATCTGGATGAGGGTGATTTAATGTATATGCCCACCACCTTCCCCGGTATTTCCATCGGCAAGGCGCAGGAAATTCTGCAACAAACCGATAAGCTGATTAAAAGCGTACCGGAGGTAAAATCTGTCTTTGGTAAAATTGGTCGTGCTGATACTGCAACCGACCCCGCACCTCTGACAATGATTGAAACCACGGTGCAACTCAAACCCCATGACCAATGGCGTGAAGGCATGACCATTGAAAAACTGAAAAAAGAATTAACTGCTCTTATTCAGTTTCCCGGTTTAACCAATGCCTGGGTAATGCCCATTAAAACCCGTATCGATATGCTGGCTACCGGTATTAAAACCCCGGTGGGTATCAAGGTGGCGGGTGCGGATTTAAGCGTGATTCAGGATATAGGCAAGCAAATCGAAAAAGCCGTGTTACAGGTTCCCGGTACCGCATCTGCCTATTCGGAACGGGTGGCCGGTGGTCGTTATGTGACTGTGGATGTGAACCGTCTGGCGGCTGCCCGCTTTGGTTTGAATATTGCTGATGTGCATACGGTGGTTAGCACCGCTCTGGGCGGCATGAATGTTTCCCAGTCGGTTGAAGGGCTGGAGCGTTATCCCATTAATGTACGTTACCCACGGGATGTGCGTGATTCCATAC
>JALTRC010000078.1 GCA_026998145.1 Gammaproteobacteria bacterium | reverse complement strand
TCAGGCTGGCACCACATTACAGAATAGTGCCACCATTTCCTATGATTCCGGTGCGGGCGGCAGTGATACCCGCAATGCCACCACGGCCCCGGTCACGGTGCGGGAAGCGGCTCTGAATGTGGCCAAAACGGTGAGCAATGTCACCACCGGCAAGCTGACCACAGATCGTCCGGATGCCGGGGATGTGCTGCAATATGTGGTGACACTGACAAATCCGGCGACTGCCACATCGGCCACCGCATTTGATATTAATATTCAGGATCAGCTACCGGCCAATCTGATTTTTGATAGCAGCTTTACGCCAACACTGAGTATTAATGGGGTGGATCAAAGCGGAACCTTTACCTCGGCGCCGGCAGGCACTCCGGGTGTTGCAGGCGGGCTGCTGATCTGGGGTCGGGTGAATGCAGATGAAAGCCTGGATCTGCCGGAAAACCAGACTCTGGTACTCACCTATCAGGCCATAGTGCTGGATGATGTGGAACCCAATCAGGCCATCAATAATGCTGTACAGGTGGACTGGACATCACTGGACGGCGCAAATACCGATGAGCGCACTGGCGATGGCTGCCCGGCCATTACAGCACCCAATGATTATTGTTCAGCACCTGTCACAGCGGCCCTTGCCGTAATCGATGCCAATAGCATTAGCAAAACTCTGGTGACCGACAGCTTTAATGGCACGGGCAATGTGCGCATTGGGGATACTCTGCAATACAGTTTGACCGTCAGCCTGCAGGAAGGCCGCAGCCGGGGCATTACCCTGGTGGATACACTGCCGGCGGGCATGGCATTTGTATCGGTGGATTCGGTGAATGGCCAGACTATACCCGCATCATCGTCAGGCACCTTCAGCCACGGGGATATTCAGGCGCCGGTGGTGGATGCGGCGCTCAATACGGTCACCTGGACCCTGGGGGATGGGGTCACCGGCATACTCAATACCCCGGATGCAGATAATACCGCCGATGACTTTGTGATTCTCTACACCGCCCAGGTGGTGAATGATGTGCTGCCGATTAATCCCCAGATCAATAACACCAATCTGAGTAATACGGTGGCCATGAGCTATGTGGATGCCAATAATGCCGCCATTAGCGGCCAGCCCCGTTTAACCGATACTGCTACCATTGTGGCCCAGCAGCCAATTATTTTACCGACTGATCTGACCATTACGCGCCGCAGTGGTATTCCCACAGCGACACAGGTAGCCGATGGCGAGTTGATCGATTTTAACCTGCAGGTTTGTAACTCGGGCGCAGCCCCTGCCTACAATGTGGTCATTGAGCATCTGCTGGATCAGAATACCCCGCCTTTCCTGGATTTCTCCACCATTACCGGCCCGCAGGCACCGGAAGTGGCCGTGTCATTCCCGAACCCGGCGGTGTTTTTAAATGGCTCGGCGACTGCGGCTACGGACGGCTTGGAATATGACTATACGCCCCCGGCCGATGGTAATGGCAGCCTGATTTTCACCCTGCGGGATGGTAATCCCATATTGCCGGGCCAGTGCGCCGTCGTGCAGTTTAATATTAATGTGATCTCGCCAGTGGGTGCCCAGCAGAGCTGGGATAATAACTTGCAGGTACGCAATTATTATTCCCTGGATGCAGGGGATGCCAATGCAGCAGAGCGGGAAACCTACCCGGATGCAGGTATCGTCGGGCCGGTATTATTTAATATGCATACCATTGCGCCTATCA
>JALTRC010000077.1 GCA_026998145.1 Gammaproteobacteria bacterium | reverse complement strand
AGTGCCTGACTGGTGGGAATAAAATATGTCTGTAGAAGATCAAAGCATTACAGCATCAAATAAAAAATCAATTAACGAAACCCCTGCATGGTTGCAGCTTGAAGCCCATTATCAGCAAATCAGGCTGGTGCATATGCGAAAGCTGTTTGCTGAAGACCCAGAGCGCTTTGCCCGGTTCCATGTTCAGTTCAATGATATTCTGCTGGATTACTCTAAAAATCGCATAACCGATAAAACCTTTGAGCTGCTGATTAATCTGGCCAGACAGGCCAATGTGGAACGCTGGCGAGATAAAATGTTTGCCGGTGAGCACATTAATGTTACGGAAGACCGGCCTGCACTACATACCGCATTGCGCAACCGTTCCGGCAAGCCGGTGATGGTCGATGGCAGGGATGTGATGCCGGATGTACTGCGGGTGCTGGATAAAATGCGCAATTTTTCCACTCAGGTGCGTAGCGGCCAGTGGCGAGGCTATAACGGCGAGCGCATCAAAAGCATTGTGAATATTGGTATCGGTGGCTCTGATCTGGGGCCTCAGGTGGTGTGCGAGTCCATGAAGCCTTTTGCCCAGCGAGGGCTAAAAGCCTACTTTGTATCCAATGCAGATGCCACTCATCTGGTGGAAACCCTGAAACTGGTGGAGCCGGAATCCACCCTGTTTGTGATTGTCTCCAAAAGCTTCACCACCCAGGAAACCATGCTCAATGCCCATAGCGCCCGCAAGTGGTTTATGAAGCTGGTGGGTAATGAACAGGCCATTAAACGTCATTTTGTGGCCGTATCCACCAATATTCCGGCCACCACTGAATTTGGCATAGACCCGGATAATGTATTTGAATTCTGGGACTGGGTCGGCGGCCGCTATTCATTATGGTCGGCGGTGGGGCTGACCATTGCCCTGTATCTGGGCATGGATCATTTCGAGGATTTGCTACAGGGCGCCTATGAAATGGATGAGCATTTTAAAAGCGCACCATTAGAGCAGAATATGCCGGTGATACTGGCCATGCTGGGTATCTGGTATAACAATTTTTTTGATGCCCAAAGTCATGCCATTATGCCTTACAGCCAGTATCTGCAACGGCTGCCGGCTTATTTGCAGCAGCTGGATATGGAAAGCAACGGTAAAACCATCGACCGGGAAGGGGAGCGGGTCAATTATTTAACCGGGCCGATTATCTGGGGCGAATCAGGCACCAATGGTCAACATGCCTTTTTCCAGTTATTGCATCAGGGCACCAAGCCGGTGCCATCGGACTTTTTAATCCCGGCGCTGAGCCAGAACCCTCTGGGCCTGCATCACCGGGTGCTGTTTTCCAACTGTCTGGCGCAGACCCGGGCTTTGATGCTGGGTAAAAAATATTCCGAAGCGGTCGATGAAATGAAAGCCCAGGGTATGAGCGATGAGGAAATTGAAGAGGTGCTGCCCCACAAGGTATTTGAAGGCAATAAGCCCAGCAATACCATTATGTTTAAAAAACTGAACCCGAAAACCCTCGGCTCCATTATGGCCATGTATGAACATAAGGTGTTTGTGCAGGGCATCGTCTGGGATATTAATTCATTCGATCAATGGGGTGTGGAATACGGCAAGGTGCTGGCAGGGGAAATTCAGAAAGACCTGGCACAGCCGGGTGATGTGGATAATCACGATGCCTCAACCAACGGGCTGATCAATTATCGCAAGGCGATTTATTTTTC
>JALTRC010000076.1 GCA_026998145.1 Gammaproteobacteria bacterium | reverse complement strand
CAAGGCCAGAAAGGTCCTCAAGCTGAGAACATCGTAGCACTGTAATTTTACAGTCACTGCCTTAGGGCAGATACGAAAAAAGCAGGGTTTTTACCCTGCTTTTTTTGTGCCTGTGTAAAAAAGGGAGCTTTGATGTTTACTGATGCAGGTGGGCGAGTTTTTTCGTAAATTTCACCGGCTGGCGAAGCCATAAAACCAAACCTTGCAATACTGCACCAGCTTCCCCCTTTGAAAAAGGGGGACCGAGGGGGATTCAAGCCAAAGCTCAATCTCCCCCAGCCCCTCTTTGTCAAAGAGGGGAGCTAATGATCTACTCAATCACCAGATCAAAGCCGGGCGCCACCACAAAATCCAGACACTCATAAGCCGCCTTCAAAGCCAGCACCACCTGCTGCTGCGTCTCACCTCTGGCAAAAATATAGCCCGGATACTGATTCCCCTCCGGCAAGGGCACCAGCTTATGCCCCTGCTGCACCAGAATATCCACCTTCTCCACACAGGGAATATTCGCCGCTGCCTTAATCCCCTCTACCCTGCGCAATACCCCACCCTGTTTGATGGGAATCATCATCACACCCCTGGCATCCTGGGGTGGCTGAATCTCAAGTGGCTGGTTAATCGCCAGTGAAATCACCAGCTCTTCCAGATTAAAAGCCTGACCCGCATCCAAACTTCTGGCGCAATCCCCGCCGATGGTGCGACTGGCCACTTCCAGTATCCAGGCATTGTCTTTATTGATACGCAGCTCCGCATGCACCGGGCCAGTCACCAGCCCATAGGTCTTGCAGGCACAGGCGACAGAATCAAAAATCCGCTGCTGATCCGGCTCACTCAGGCTGGTCGGCGTGACATAAATGGTTTCTTCAAAATAAGGGCCGCACAGGGGATCGGGCTTGTCAAAAATCACCAGCGGGTGCAGCTGCCCCTGATGCAGATAACCCTCAAAGGCGACTTCCCGCCCCTCAATATAATCTTCAATCAATAAATGCCTGCGCTCAAATGCATCTGTGGCATCAGCCACCAGGGGGCGGATGCGCTCACAGGCGGCGATAAATTCCGCCTCGTTATTGGCCCGAATCACGCCCTTGCTGGCCGACAGATTCAGGGGTTTGAGTACACAGGGCCAGGGCAGCCCGGCCATTTGCTGCTCGATGGGTTTATCCAAATCCAGCAAACAGTTGATCGGCACAGGGCAGCCTGCCAGCGCCAGCTCCATGCGAGCCAGATCTTTACGGCGGGTAAGCCGTGCAGCTTCAGGGGGATTATGGGGAAGCTTGAGCGCCTGGGCGACCCGGGCGGCCAGTTCAACAGTGCTGTCATCACTGCCCAGCACACCAGCAAAAGGGGTTATTTGAGAGCGTTTGATAATACGTTCAAAGGATAGATCCAGATCATCCAGATCGATATGCAGCCCTTGATGGACTTCGCTAATAAGGGAGTGTTCGCCTTTGGAGGCAATCAGAACCTCCAGCCCCAGCCGCCTGACCGCCTGTAGAAAAGGCGCGATGCGATAGCTGCTGGGCTGGGCAATTAATAATAAGGTCTGACTCAATTAGGCGCAGCCACCACCGCCGCCAGCTGAACCACAGCCACCACAGGCACCAGCACCACCGGTATTGGCAAAAACATTACGGAACACAAAGCTCTTGTTAACGCCTTCGGTTTTGTAATCGACCTCTACGCCTTCCAGAAAGCCCATGGCAACAGAATCCACA
>JALTRC010000075.1 GCA_026998145.1 Gammaproteobacteria bacterium | reverse complement strand
AGGTTTGCACCGCCCGCCAGATCAAAACAGATAAATGGGATTTTTTTATCCCCCGTCAGACCGCCAAGTGAACAGCCAATATCTTTGGCCAGTGCGTCCAGATCAGCAGAAACAGCTGCATAAGCAGAGCGTGGGTTAGCGAACATGCCAAATACACCGCCGGTTAATACACTACCCGTTCCGGTAATCAGGCCCTGACGTAAAAAATCACGTCGTGTTACAGGTCTTGAATGATCAGCATAAAGAAGCGGATCATTCAGCCCCAGTGGTTTGCGTTGTTTAGCCATTAAAAATACCTCTTATCAATCATTCAAACCACACTATTGAATTACCATCAAAGCACTGCCTAGCGTTGCTGCACAAACGGCTTTAACAATTTCTTCTGTTCGAGTTGTTGTATTACAGCCTGGCAAGCATTGAGTCATTGTTGTAATCAGGCTTTCGTATTGGCTTTCATCTATATCCGCAGTAGACGGATCATCGAGATAAGCCTCGAGTACATTGGTATTCGCAGCACCCAGTAAATCAGCTATTTCCTGATCATCCGGTTGAGTCAATAAATTATTAGCCGGCGTTGCCACATCAAGATTCATCAGACCAACCAGTAAGGGGCTTATAATCTGATTTTTAGATGTCGCATCGAAAGCCGTTGACGCTGGCTGGTTAAAATCAAAGCCGTTGAAAAATGCTTTATTGGTATTAACCAGCACATTGCAGTAGCTCATTGCCATCTGCGCCACACCCATCTGGTGAGAGGATAAAAATGCACTGATATTTTCCACCGATGGTAACTGCTGTTTATAGGTTTCAAATGTCGTCGCAACTGTCGTATTGGTTACAGGCACGCCCGTTACAGCTGACATGGTGGCATTAATTTCATCAAAGGTTTTAACCCCAATATCAGAAGCCGGCGCAGGATCAGGCGCTGCGACAGGCGCAACAGGCTCAGCTTCTACTCTGACATTCGTCTGATTGCCCAACAACTCAAAGGTTAAGAAAAACTCATCAGATTCCGGGCCTTTCTGTACAGCGATAACCGTACCCAATCTCGATAATGGCTGCCCATTCGCCGTGTAATCTGTCGCATTAATATTGACATTAATATTACCAAACGCCTGACCTGACACAGCTTCCCGCCCATTTACGCCTATGCGCATACCTTTAACAGGTATATTGGCCGCAGGAGTAAAATCAGCATTTAAGCTAATAAAGCGAGGCTTATTAAACAGGTAGGCAGTATTGTCATACTGTTCCACTTCAAACAGGACATAGGTCTCTGGAATATTGATCACATCAGCAACAGAGAACAGCATGAAGTATTTCTGCCCCACTCCCACTTCATAGTTCTGCTTAATCTGCTCATCCGTCAGAACACTGTTATGAATCGCCACCATTCTTAATTTACCACTCCATGGATGGTCACCACTCACTTCATTACCCAGAACAAAAGCGTATGTATCATTCCAGTCAACAAGGCTCCCGCCTTTAACAGCGTCGGCGTCTTCATCATCGGTAAATACACCATTTACATAAATACGGCGGCCATTTACCGCATCAAAAGTCATCACCACATGCTGCAATGATGACTGCAAATCCTCGTCATCATCATTGGTCATTAAAGACTCCCGGCCTGCTGCACCTGTCTTACTGGAGCGGTTTAAAAATTCGTAATTATAAAGCGTCTGGCTCATGGAAAAGTTTCTGGCATTATCCCCCGCAGA
>JALTRC010000074.1 GCA_026998145.1 Gammaproteobacteria bacterium | reverse complement strand
GTCAGGCTTAATGCGCGCTCAAAACCAATGCGATTGATAAGGCCGGTAAGATGATCGTGTATTGCCTGTTTTTCGAGGTGTATATTTTGCTGTTTGAGTTTTTCATCCCTTTCCGTCAGGGCATTAATCATGCGGTTATAAGAGCGGGCAATGATCTTGACTTCAAGTGGGCCTTCGGCTGTTAGTTGTGATGTAAAATCGCCCTGCTCGGTTTTTTTCATTACATCCGAAATATTGTAAAGGGGCTGGGTTAAACGCTTGATGGTTTTTTGCAGCGCCAGTATAAGAATCAGGCCAATCAGCAGGGCCATGAATAGATTGCTGAGCAGTATGCCGTTATCAATATTCTTAAGGCTGGATTTACTGCTGGCAACCACCACATAACCAATAACTTCATCTTTTAAGGGTGGTTGTGAATTAAATATTTCCTCTTCCATTGAATCGTCTGAGCTCTGTATGGATACAGGAGCTTGCATCATCCACATATTGTCATCTTCGTAAATAATACGGGCTTCCGGCTGAGAGGGGGTAATCGCTACGGCTGCCTTATGGGACTTCAGTAAATCTTTTTTATCTGAACTGAAAAAGAGTGTGTGATCCGGGCGATAAATAGCCAGCTTCATTATGCCGGGAAAAGCCAGGGTGGATTTTATAATAGTCTGGGCATTTTCAGGGCTATCATAGAGCAGGGCGAGGGATGCATTTTTGGCCAGCGTTAAAGTCACCTGTTTTCCCTGCTTAACAAGCAGTTTGCGAACCTGTTTATCGCTCACCCAGGTACTGGCAAAAATCAGCGCCGTTAACAGGGTAATAATACCGATGCTCACCGTTATAAATAACTGGGGCCGAATGGAACTTTGATTGATGAATTGATTGATCCGTTTCATATTGCTTATTTATAGCCTGGAAAAACCTTATCAAACTTCTGGATCATTTCACGGCTGTAACGTGTGCCCAGATGATTGGCTGTTTTTATATTGACAGCGGTTTTTAAATCAACCGTAGGATAAAGTCTTGCAGGTGTACTCTCATTTTCAATATGCCGTTGTAATAGAGCAACAAGGCGTCGTCCCTGTTTATAGCTATCGGGAAACAGGGCAAACAGTGCGCCCCGTTTGGCATGGAGTAAATTATTGGAAAAAACCGTGATATGCTGATTCCAGGCGGTTTGCAATATTTGGGGTAATAGAATGTTAATCGGCGCGACATTATCCAGTGGAATCCAGATAGCATCGGTTCGAGGACGTATGGATTTCATCACTATCTGGTATTGCAGCGTTGCCTGTTTAACATCATCAACCTGGAGGGGAATAAACTCAATATTATATTTTTTGCTGATTTTTCTGGCCTGCCGTATAAGCCAGCCATTATTTTTATAACTGTAGATAAAAAATACCCGACTAATACTGGGGTTTAGTAGTTGCAGGTGGCGGAAAAAGGCTTCTGGATCACCCGACAGACTAATGCCGGAAATGCCCGGTGGTGTGGCCACCATGCCACCGGCAATCAGGGGGCGATTACTTTTTATGGCGTCTACAATCTTATAGGTGCTTTGTCCCAGAGCAATATAGCCTTTGATATCAAGCTGTTGGCTCCATTTTTTTACATCTTCTGCTGTGGTTTTGGCATTAACCCGATAGGTAATAAAGCGATAGCTGGGTACTGAGTTGATACCTGCAATTAGCTGGTCAAACATATGGCTGTACTGTTTGCTAACAGTGGG
>JALTRC010000073.1:4799-5726 GCA_026998145.1 Gammaproteobacteria bacterium | reverse complement strand
GTCCCAGACTATCCGTATCGCCACCCGTAAAAGCCCCCTGGCCATGTGGCAGGCCGAAGAAGTTGCCCGCCAGCTGAAGCTGCATCACCCTGAGCTTGCAGTCGAGTTTGTAAAAATGACCACCAAAGGCGACAAGATTCTGGATGCGCCTCTGGCCAAGGTGGGTGGCAAGGGCCTGTTTGTTAAGGAGCTGGAGCAGGGCATGCTGGATGGTCAGGCGGATATTGCCGTGCACTCCATGAAGGACGTGCCCATGGCCTTTCCCAAAGGCCTGCACCTGCCCATTATTATGGAAAGAGAAGACCCCCGGGATGCCTTTGTTTCCAGTCACTACGCCTCCCTGGATGAGCTGCCCGCCAATGCCCGCATTGGTACCTCCAGTCTGCGCCGCCAGCTGCAACTCAAAGAAGCCATGCCGGACGCGCAAATGCTGGATCTGCGGGGCAATGTGAATAGCCGCCTGCAGAAGCTGGATAATGGGGACTATGATGCCATTATTCTGGCGGCGGCCGGTCTGATCCGGCTGGGCTTTAAAGATCGCATCCGCTCCTTTATCGAGCCGGAACAATCCCTGCCCGCCATTGGTCAGGGGGCTGTGGGCATCGAGTGCCGGGAAAACGATGCCACCATTTTAAAGCTGCTGGCCCCCCTCAATCATCCCCATACCCACACCCGCCTGAGCGCCGAGCGAGCCATGAATAACCGTCTTAATGGCGGCTGCCAGGTGCCCATTGCCGGTTACTCGGTGCTGGAAGGGAATGAGATTTATCTGCGCGGTCTGGTAGGCCGGCCCGATGGCTCGGAGGTGGTGCGGGATGAAATCCGCGGCCCGGCAGCACAGGCCGAGCAGCTGGGTGTTGAGCTGGCGGAGCGATTACTGGCCCGGGGCGCCGATGCCATTTTAAAAGATCAGGGCATTATGGTGTG
>JALTRC010000073.1:0-4789 GCA_026998145.1 Gammaproteobacteria bacterium | reverse complement strand
GATAAGGGCCTTACAGGATCATGGAGCAAAGCCCATTGGCTTTCCAGTAATTGAAATCTGCGATATAAGCCCTGATCCGGCACTCAAACAAAATCTGCCACAGTATGATCTGGTAATTTTTATCAGCGCCAATGCCGTTGAAAAAGGCATGGACTGGGTACAAAAACTGGGATTAACCATTACACAACCCGTACTGGCCATAGGCAAAGCCACCGCCAGAGCCATTGACCGCTATTCCCTAAATTTACTGGATTTACCCGATCAGGCCTTTAACAGCGAAGCCCTGCTAAAACACGAACAATTACAGGTGGAGCATATCCGTGGCCGCAGGCTTCTTATATTCCGGGGCCAGGGTGGCCGTGAATACCTGGCCGAACAACTGCGCCATCGGGGCGCACAGGTTGATTATGCTGAAGTCTATCGCCGCCAGAAGCCGGCTGCGGATGTGCAGCCATTAATAAAAAAATGGCAGCAGGGGGGTATTCAACTGGTCACTGTGAGCAGCAATGAAGCATTGCAGAACCTGTATGATATGCTGGGCACAGCGGCCCATAAGCGACTACAGCACACACCGCTGCTGGTACCCGGCCAGCGCTGCGCCCGGCTGGCCTTACAGTTAGGCCACAAAGCCGATATTATTCAGGCCGAATCCGCCGCAGACGCGGCCGTAATATCTGCCATAATTAACTGGCAGCAACATAACGCAACAAGTTGATAATATGGAAACCAGAGAACTCAAACCGGCAGATACCAATACCAGTAAGACAGAACAGAAAGAGTCTGTGGATGTGATTGAAGCTGCCAATGCACCGGCAAAAAAATCTTTCGCTGTTATCTTTCTTTTTTTACTGCTGCTGATTATCACCGCAGCCGGCACAGCCGGACTTTATTATCTGTGGCAGCAACAGCAGGCCTTACAAAATCAGCAGCAGAATTTAGCCGATGATCTCAGCGCACAAATGGAACAATCCAGCCAGAAAATTCAGCAAGGCTTAACTCAGCAGCTACAGGCTCAGAGCAATCGCATTCAGCAATTACAAAGTGAACTGGCCACCCTCAGAGATCTTTCCCAGTCTGCACTACAGGAAGCCAAAAGAGGACAAAGAGGCTGGATACTGGCCGAGGTAGATTATTTATTACGGCTGGCTAATCGTCGCCTGCAGGTGGCTCGCGATATTAATGGGGCTATTGCCGCATTAAACAGTGCCAGCGAACGGCTTTATGATCTGGGGGATCTGCGCCTGTTTGATGTGCGTAAACAACTGGCCAGGGAAGTTGCCCAGCTTAAATCCATTAAGCAGGTTGATGTTAGTGGCATTGCCATGTCACTGGATCAGATGAGCCTGTATGTAAACGAGCTACCCTTTAAAACTGTGCAGGAAGAAGTTAAAGCCCAGGTAAAAGATGATAAACAAACACCGGTAGTGGTAACAGGTGATGACTTTGCCGATAGCCTCATATCCACCATTATCAGTATTGGCGATATCAAGGTTCATCAGCGCAGTATTAAACCGGCCAGTTCCGCCAGCCAGCAACAGCAATATGAGGCACTGTTACGCACGCACTTATTATCCGCACGGCTGGCGGTTTTGCGTTATGACCAGAAGCAGTTTGGCTACGATATTAAACAGGCATCAACTATACTGGCGCAGCATTATCAGCAGCAGGATAATCGGGTGGCCAATATGCAAAAAGACTTAACCGCATTTGCTGCCGTTAATTTAACGCCCCAGCTACCCGATATCACCGGCTCATGGCAGTTACTGAAAAAATTACTGCTGGATGAAGACGCCAACAAAGCCACAGAGGATAAAAAATGAAACGTATTCTACTGGCCTTGATTGTTGCCGCCACTCTGGCTGTTGCTATCGGAATTTTATCCTACTATAACGGCCCCGGTTATGTGGTATTCAGTTTTATGGATACCAGTATTGAAACCTCTTTTGTGTTTGCCCTGGGCGCTATCGCCACCGCTTTTTTTATTTTTTATTATCTGATTCGCAGCCTCTCCAGCCTGCTGAAAATTCCCGATTATCTGGGCCTGCGTTATCACAAAAGGCAGGCGGAAAAAGCCCGCAACAGTTTAATTAAAGGGCTGATCGAAATATCCGAAGGACGCTTCGCCCAGGCGGAAAAAATTCTTTTAAAACAGGTAGAACACAGTGACACGGCTTTACTGAATTATTTAATCGCCGCCCGCGCTGCACAACAGCAGGGCGCTTATGAAAGACGCGATGAATATTTACGTCTGGCCCATGAGTCCACACCCTCAGCGGATATTGCCATCGGCATTACCCAGGCCGAATTACAGCTGGCTCACCAGCAATACGAGCAGGCCCTGGCCACTCTCAGCCATCTGCGGGAATTATCACCACGCCACGCCTATGTGAAAAAATTACTGGCCCGTACATATCAGCAACTGGGCGACTGGGATCAACTCCATGAGCTGCTGGCCGATGTACGTAAATCATCCCTGATGCCCGATGCGCAAATGCAGCAACTGGAAGTGGATACCTATACCGGATTATTAAGCCAGAGCATTCAACAACAGGATACAGAAAAAGCTCAGCGTATCTGGAAGGAAATCCCCAGAAATCTAAAAGACAATGTGGATGTATTAAACCTGTATGTGGATTATTTAATCAGCAAACAACAGGATGATGAAGCCGCCGAACTGATTCAACAACATTTAAACCAGCAATGGCATGAATCCCTGCTGCATAAATATGCCAGCCTGCATGTCAGCCAGCCACAGAAACAGCTGGAAACCGCCGAAGCCTGGTTACAGCAGCACAGCCGTAATCCGGTGCTTTTACTGGCACTGGGTAAGCTGTGTATAAAATCCGAATTATGGGGCAAGGCAAAAAATTATCTGGAAACCAGCCTGTCTATCAAGCCTATGGCAGAAACCTATTTATCACTGGCCGTATTGCTGGAAGATAAAATGCATGAGGCGGAAGAAGCGCAGAGTTTATATCGCCAGGGCTTAAAGCTGCTGGCTGAACCAGTTGCAGAAAAAACAGAGCAACAGCCGATTTCAAGCAATATCACAAAACATAATACGGAGCTGGCGCCTGTATTAAAAATTATTCAGTAATACACATGAAAACCCGCGACAAACAAATTCTGTTATTAACACTAACCGCCATTACGGTTCTGGGTGGCTATGCTTTTTTACGCTACGCTTATGGAGTTACCGACAGCACACCCTTTACCCAGGAAATTGTGCTGATTATTTTAGGTACGGTTGCAACGGTTTTGATTACTTCATTACTGCTCACCCAACAAACCAGTGTGGAGATTGAAAAAGAGCAGAGCATAAAATTTATAGAACTTAAAACCCGAACCTACGAAGAGCTGATTAGCCGCATTGAAGAAATGACACTATCGGAAAATATCACCAGTCAAAATATTATTCGCTTACAGTTTACTACTCACCGTCTGGCAATTTTTTCATCTCCAGGGGTACTCAAGGAGTTTCAGCATTTTCTCAATGTTTTAAAATGCAGCGCCGATGACGGCAATATACACAATGACTCTGAAGACATTGCCCAGGCTCTGGCCCGTTTAACGACAAAAATACGCGCTGATCTGATTGGCGAAATAGACGCCCAGCATGATTATTCCCAGGAACAGATACAGGGCTTCATTATGAATAACTCTAACGCCTCTATGGAAATCAATAATCCGCAACGGAACGCCTAGGATCGATCTGAATTAATCACCAGGGAACCTATGATTAATTCTGGGCAGCAGGCGAAATGTGAGTTCATAAGTTATTCAGAGGCTCCTTAAAACTCAAAGTGTTTAAACCCCCCTCATCCCCTTTTTGCAAAGGGGGAGGCTTAGCTGGATTTCAAGGCCTTTAAAGCATCCGCCGAATATTCAAACGCATCGGAATACATATGCTCTTTCGATGCACCCTGTTTTTCAAAGGCATCAACTGCCGCATGTACCATTGGTGGCGGGCCACTCATATAAATATCAAAGGGCGAAAGATCCGGGTAATGTTTAATCACCGATTCATGCACAAAGCCGGTTTCACCCTGCCAGTTATCATCTTCCATAGGGTCTGATAACACCGGGGTAAACTGAATATTATTATTTTCTTCTATCCAGCCTTTTACCATCTCATCCATATATAAATCACGTAGTGCCCGCACACCCATAAATAAATGCACCGGCTGTTTGAAACCAATATAGTTAATATGTTCGATCATGGCTTTTAGGGGGCCAAAGCCTGTGCCGCCACCCATTAAAATAATCGGCCGGTCGGTATCTTCCCGTAAAAAGAAAGTACCCAGCGGACCTTCCATGCGCAGCATCATTTTGTCCGGCATTTCGGTAAACAGAAAGTCGGTAAACAGGCCACCTTCCACATGGCGAATATGCAGCTCTAACAACTCATCTTTATGGGGTGCATTGGCAATGGAAAACGCCCGGCGTTTATTATCTTCTAAAATAAATTCAATATACTGGCCCGCCCGGTACTGCAATCGCTCATCACCGGCCAGTTTTATTTTTAATGAAATCACGTCATGGTTGAGCTGAATTTTTTCATCCACACGGCAGCGTAGCTGTTTGACTTCAATACCATCCAGGCCTTCGATTTCTTCCGCACTGATTTGCAGATCCGAATCCGGCATTGCCATACAGAAAAGGGCTTTATTGGCCTGCTTCATTTCATCGCTTAAGGCAATGGGCTCATCATCATAATGAACACTGCCCTTTAGAATAAAGCCTTCACAGGCACCACAGGCACCTGAGCGACAACCATAGGCCAGCTCAA
>JALTRC010000072.1:220-1729 GCA_026998145.1 Gammaproteobacteria bacterium | reverse complement strand
TGTATGCCCTGCACCTTGTCAGGATGGCTGTAACCGCAACGATGTTGATGATTTTGTTGGCATCAACTCTGTTGAACAATACATTGGTGACAGTGCTTACGCTGAAAAATACAAGTTCACTAACCTGCCTGAACTGACCGGCAAAAAAGTTGCCATTATCGGTGGTGGTGTTGCCGGTATGTCGGCCGCTTATCATCTGCGTAAGTTCGGTATCGGTTCCACTATTTTTGATGACCATGCTGAACTGGGTGGCATGATGCGCTACGGCATCCCCGGCTATCGTACACCTCGTGATGTAATGGATCACGAATGTATGCGTATCCTCGACATGGGTGGCATCGAAACTAAACTGAATACTCGTGTTGGTAAAGATGTACCGGTTGCTGATCTTGAAAAAGATTACGATGCGGTTTTATGGGCACTAGGTTGTAAGAAAGGCCGTGGTCTGTTCCTGGATGACTGGAACGACACACCTAACTGTGTAACCGCTGTTGAATTCCTTGAGCAGTTCAACAAAGGCGAAATGAAATACACCGCTAACAAGGTACTGTGTGTAGGTGGTGGTGATACCTCTATCGATGTTGTATCCGTTTCCCGTCGTATCGGCACCCTGAAAAATCTGCAGGAAAATCCTGAAGATGCAGTACGCGGAGTTATCACTCATGGTGATGTTGCTGATTCTGACAGAAAGCCTTGCGACAGTGTTGTACTAACCGCCCTGTTCAAACAGGAAGAAATGACCGCTGCCGAGCACGAAGTTCAAGACGCTCTGAAAGAAGGCGTGGTTATCATGAACGAAGTCATGCCTGTCGAAATCATCAAAGATGAAAACGGACGTGCAAAAGCCCTGAAACTGGTTGACTGTACATTCGAGAACAATGCGCCTGTTGCCGTTGAAGGTGGCAAAGAGCATATTGTTGAATGTGACCTGATCGTTTCTGCAATTGGCCAGTTCGGTGATCTGGAAGGTGTTGAAGATATGGACAATGGTCGTGCATTAATCGATGCCGACAAGTTCTATCAGGTTCCAGGTAAAGCCGGTCACTTTGTAGCTGGTGACATTGTTCGCCCTCACCTGTTAACCACAGCCATTGGCCAGGGCAGCGTTGTTGCTGAAACAATCAAGCAATACATAGATCACCAGACTTTTGCCAAGCGTCCTAAAGTTGACGTGCATCACTTTGACCTGATGCAAAAACTGGAAGAAGCACATCTGGCACCTAAGCCTTATGACCATAATCTTTCAGCTGAAGAACAACGTGGCACTTTCGAAGCCGATTATGCAATTCATAACTATCAGGATCGCTCAGCTCAGGAAATCATCACTACTGACAAGATGTTCCTGGGTCATTTTGAAGCAGTACCCCGTAACCTGCGTGAAGAAGATGTACCGTCTTCCGATGAAGTGTTAGGTCACTTTGCAGAGCGTATGAAAGGTCTGCCAGAAGAAGCCGCTGTTGCTGAAGCCAATCGCTGCATGAGCTGTGGTATGTGCTTTGAGTGTGATAA
>JALTRC010000072.1:0-210 GCA_026998145.1 Gammaproteobacteria bacterium | reverse complement strand
GTCCTCAGGATGCTGTATTCCGCGTCAAGAAAGACAAGCACACAGTGGGTCGTTATGTCGATACTGACTATACCCGTTGCATTGGTTGTCATATCTGTGCTGATGTTTGCCCAACAGGCTACATCGATATGGGTATGGGCGAATAATCAGGAGACGAACATGCAGCAGTTGAAAAAACTCATGCATAAATCCTTTGTTGCTCTGGTGGGA
>JALTRC010000071.1 GCA_026998145.1 Gammaproteobacteria bacterium | reverse complement strand
GGCCGCTGGTCAGCAGAAGCAGGCTGATAAAACCGGAAAATACCCCAGCCAGTAATACTTTTTCATCCCCATGATCATCTGCCGATTTACCCGTAAAGTAAGACAATAAGGCCTGACTTAATGTACCAGCCACCAGTAACAAAGGCAGAAAAGTCACCATTATGCCCGCTTCATGGGCACGTATTAACATAAACGATTCGCTCACCATTAAAAAACTGGCCGCAAAGAAAAGCATCAATTTTAATTTTAGCCGGGGAGTGAATATATTTTTAATTGACACTGTTTTATCAACAGCCGATTTTTGATCCTCTCCTTTCACTTCCTTTACAAAGAAAATCAGCAGCAGTACTGATAGAACAGAGGGTAGAGCTGTCCAGTAAAATATTTCCCTGACCCAGTATTCGCTTTTCCCAAAGCTATACAGGATCATAAATGCCACCAGTGCACCAATCACTTCACCTGAAATATCCAGGGTTTTATGCAAGCCAAAAGCCCTGCCCTGTTTTTTTGAGTTGCTTGATAATGAAATAAGCTTGTCTTTGGAAGCCGCTCTAATTGCCTTTCCCAGGCGCTCAGTACCACTTAAAAAAGCCACCATTTGCCATGATGCGGCAAAGCCGAATAGCGGCTTTGTTAATGCAGATAGCCCGTAACCCAGAATCAAAAACGGTTTACTTCGCCCATACATATCGCTCAACCAGCCACCGAGCCAGCGTAATGCAAAAGAGATAAAGGTACTGATGGCAACAACCATACCCAGTTTATCAACGCCTTCATGTAATATTAGAACAACATAAACAGGAATAATCGGTTTAATCATGGCTGTAGCAAGGTCAGTAAAAAAACTGACCCAGCCCATTAACCATATATTTCGTGTTGCGTTCATTAATGCCTTTGAATAATCATAAAAAATTATTTTTTTGAATAAGTTTCTCAGTTCCCCATCCCACAACAGGAGAAAATATTACCAGAAAAAATGTAAACAAAATCATATAAGTGGTACCAAAATAATAGGCCAGCATAGGAAGCCATGGCAGCTTAATGGATCGAGCATATAGAAAAGTTGCAATATAAGCTGGGCGTGTGCCCTGCTTTTGCAGGTTTTCCAGTAATGGATACCAGGCATATACAGGGCCGTGGGAAAGGATGCCGCCAATAATGGATATAACCCAGCCGAGAATACCGGATTTATTGCCCAGTATGTTTTGAATCTGTTTGGGATTAACCAGTACATCCAGCAGCCACATAAATAACATAACCAGCAGTAGTATGGGGGCAATACTCTTTAGCAGTATCATAAAATGTTTTAATGATGCCTGGGTTAATTCCGGTTTATAGAAAAATAAAATCACATAAAAAATTATCGTAGCCAGCAGAAACCACCAGCCGCCCTGCTTCTTTGCGGATTTAGTATTTCCGCCATTTTGGGTTTTAGATGACATTAAGCACCCCTACTGTTAATGCCGAGACAATTAAGGCAATCACAAAAGCCCATATGTTTCGCCACAGTGCAAAACGAGTGCCTAATGAGGCGGCTTCCGCAGGAAAAGGCACAATGCCTACGGTTACCCAGGTTACAATCAATGCGGTTACGGCCATCAGATTAACCCCGGCTTTAACCAGCTCTCCACCAAAAATATAACTGACAATGGGCTGAGCGGTGGAAACACTGCCAATCAATGCGGCCAACATGGTGTCGGTTAAACTGGAATTACCGAATAAACCACTTTTCATTAGATGGGGAATAATTTGCACAATCAGGGCTGCAATCAGTAAAACTGCAATCAATATGGGGAAAATACCCCACAGAGATTTAGCTGTACTAATAGCGGATTTTTTAAAGCGAGTGGATAGTGATACTTGCTGCGTCATATTCTACCTGTCAATTATAAAATGTATTTACGCATGATACTGGGCAATGGGTTAAAAGCTGATGCTATGCCTGAAGCATGGCCGCTTTAACAGGCTGTCAATTGGAACAGAAATAAATGTGATCTACTGTCACTCAGGTTACATTCAGGTGCAATATTTAAGTACAAAATTCACCCTGTCTAAAAATATTAAGGAAGTTCTGATTAATTCTGGGCGAAACAGTTTGTGTTTAAGAAGCCGCGTGTTTTAAGCGTGAAATGTGAGTTTATGAATTGATCAGAGCTTCCTTAAGTCAATGCTGAAAGTGGCTGAAAATAAAAGGATTATTTTCAGGCAGGCATTTAAACAACAGGAAATGGATAAATGACAAAACAATATGATTATCTGGTTGTTGGTGGTGGCCCAGGTGGTACGCCTACCGCTATGGCTCTGGCCGCTGCGGGCCGCCGTGTATTACTGGTAGAGAAGGGGCCTGGCCTTGGGGGCACCTGTTTATTTGAAGGCTGTATTCCTTCTAAGATATTTCGGGAATCAGCCCGGCGCTTTGCTGAATTAAAAGAATCGGCCAGGTTCGGCTTATGTTTGCCCACACAGGATGTCGCCATTAACTGGTCGGCCATACTGGAACGCAAGCGCAGTATTTTAAAACGCCGGAGTGATGCCGCGCTTAACAATACCGAACATTTTAAAACCCTTGAAACACTCACCGGTCAATGTTCATTAGTTGATGCCCATACTGCCCGCATTACATTTGATGATAGTTCTTCAGATGAAGTTAAATTTGATAAGGCTATATTATCAACCGGATCAACACCTTTTATTCCTCCCATAAGAGGCGCGGATCAACACCGGGTTTATGATAGTGAAAGTATTCTCAATATCGACCATATTCCATCCCGGCTGGTGATTATCGGCGGTGGTCCGATTGGTGTAGAGCTGGGACAGATTTTTAAAACGTTTGGCAGTGACATTCATATTTTAGAAGCGGCGCCCCGTATTTTAATGCCGGTGGATGAAGAGCTGGCACTGCATTTACAACAGCGGATGATAAATGAAGGCATTAACATTACTGCCCGGTGCCAGGTAACCGCCATCAACCATTCTGGCCAGAGTGTTTTTGTTGAATACACGGCTGAAAATGGTGAAAAGCAGCGTGTGAATACCGATGCGGTGTTAATGGTTACCGGTCGCCGGCCCAATGTTAATGGCCTGGGGCTGGAAAATACCCGCGTTAAACACACCCCCCACGGCATTGAAGTCAATGATAATCTGCAAACCGCAGAGGATAATATTTACGCAGTAGGTGATGTGATTGGCCAGCCCATGTTTGCACACTGGGCAACCGCTCAGGGGCTTGCGCTGGCACGTTCTCTGCTGGGGCAGAAACATATGTTCCCGCGCCGAGAATCCAATACCGCTGTTATTTTCAGTCAGCCTGAAATCGGCATTGCCGGCCTTACGGAACAGCAGGCCAGAGACGCGGGCATGGATGTATCGGTTGCGCGTTATGATTACAGCCAGGATGCCAGAGCGCAGATTAATGCCCGTGATGAAGGCCTGTTAAAAATTATTTATGACAGCCATACACATCATGTGGTGGGGGTTCATGCAATGGTAGACGGAGCAGAAAGTATTATGGGTGAAGCCGCCCTGCTGGTTCAAACCCAGATTCCAGTCGAAGCGATTGCCGGCTCTATTCATCCCCACCCTACCCTGACGGAATCATTTGTATTTGCCATTCGTAATGCCATGATGCAGGCGGCACAAAAAAACAAACAGGAGACATAATATGCAGTATTTAAACGAGCTGGAAAAAACCATTAGCGACATGGTGCAAAAGGGTCGTGGTGTGCTGGCGGCTGATGAAAGCGCTCCCACCATTGCCAAGCGCTTTAAAGCCATTAATGTGGAATCCACAGAAGAATCCCGGCGCGCATGGCGAAGCCTGCTGGTAACAACGGAAGGCCTGGGTGCCTATATCAGCGGTATTATTCTATTTGAAGAAACCCTGGAGCAGAAAACCGGCAGGGGTGAAACCATTCCGGCTGCCGCCTGGGCACAGGAAATTGTGCCGGGCATAAAAGTGGATAAGGGAAAAATCCCCCTGGCCCTGTCGCCCGGTGATTTAATTACCCAGGGGCTGGATGGTCTGGCTGATCGCCTGAAAGTTTATAAAGAACAGGGTGCCCGCTTTGCAAAATGGCGTGAAGTTTATGCTATTGAAAAGCATGTACCCAGCCGCAGCGGCATTGAAGCCAATGCAGAAATGCTGGCCCGTTATGCGGCTGTGTGTCAGGCCGAAGGTCTGGTACCCATTGTGGAACCGGAAGTGCTGATGGATGGGGATCACACGATTGAGCGTCACGGTGAAGTCACCGAAGCGGTACAGGCGGAAGTCTTCAGGGCTTTACGGCGGCATCATGTTATCCCCGAACTGATGATCTTAAAGCCCAATATGATACTGCCGGGTAAAGACTGCCAACGGGCCGAGCCGGATGAAGTGGCCGCTGCCACGCTCAAGGTGTTGCGTCGCACAGTTCCTGCTGCTGTGCCCAGTATTAATTTTCTGTCCGGTGGTCAGGGGCCAGAAGAAGCCACGGCCAATCTGAATGCCATTAATCAACAGGCGGATAATGCCCCCTGGAATCTTACCATTTCCTATGGTCGCGCTCTGCAACAAACAGCGCTGCATGCCTGGATGGGTAAAGCCGAAAATGCAGAGGCAGCTCAGCAGGCGCTACTTAAACGCGTCCGGCTGAACCACCTTGCCATGCTGGGAGAATATAAAGCCTCCATGGAGAATGGCTAATTATCCCCCTGCCATTCTGACAGGCTGTCGCCTTGCACCCCAGTGGCCCGGTTGTGCTTCAAAAACACCAGCCACGGGTGTGCCGCATTGATTACAGCAGCCTTTGGCATCAATATTCCATTCGCTCAGCTCATACCAGTCGCGGCCAATCAATTTTTGCTGGCATGAATGACACCAGGTGCTATCCCCTTCCGGAAAATGGGTGTTGCCCGTATAGGCATAACGAATCCCGTTTTTCATGGCGATTTCCCGCGCACGAATTAAACTGGATTGCGGCGTGGCAGGAATATCCGGCATCTTAAAATCCGGATGAAAAGCGGTAAAATGCATGGGCACATCCGGTCCCAGTTCTCTGGCAACCCATTTTGTCATGGCATCCAGTTCTTCATCGGAGTCATTCAGGCCGGGAATAATTAAAGTGGTCAGCTCAAGCCACACATCGGTTTCATGTTTTAAATACAGCAGTCGATCCAGCACCGGTTGTAAATGGCCGCCGGTCACCTTGTAATAAAAATCATCCGTAAAGGCTTTTAAATCCACATTGGCCGCATCGATAACAGCGTAAAATTCTTTTGCCGGTTCTTCGCAAATATAATTGGCAGTCACAGCCACGGTTTTGATATTGCGCTTATGGCATTCATTGGCCACATCCACTGCATATTCCAGAAATATCACCGGATCATTATAGGTAAAGGCCACGCTGCGGCAGTTTAATTGCTCGGCGGTTTCTGCAATCGCCTGGGGTGATGCGGCGTCAGCCAGGGTATGCATTTCACGGGATTTACTGATGTCCCAGTTCTGACAATATTTACAGGACAGATTGCAGCCGGCGGTGCCAAATGAAAACACCGAAGAGCCGGGCAAAAAATGATTTAACGGTTTCTTTTCAATAGGGTCGATGCAAAAACCACTGGAACGACCATAGGTCGTCAGAACGATTTCATCATTTAAGTTTTCTCGCACAAAACAAAGCCCCTTCTGCCCTGCTTTGAGTTTGCAGAATCGGGGGCATAAATCACACTGGATACGGCCATTATCCAGTTTGTGCCAGTAACGGCCGG